>DNCF01000529.1 GCA_003484545.1 Massilia sp.
TCTTTCAGGATCTTGGTGTTGGTGACGAACAAATCGTCGCCCACCAGCTGCACCTTCTTGCCCAGGGCTTGCGTCAGGGTCGCCCAGCCTTCCCAGTCGCCTTCGGCCATGGCGTCCTCGATCGAGATGATCGGGTACTTGTCGCACCAGGTGGCCAGCATGTTGGTGAAGTCGGTCGCCGACAGGGTCAGGCCCTCGCCTTCGAGCACGTACTTGCCGTCCTTGTAGAACTCGCTGGCGGCGCAGTCCAGGCCGATGGCGATGTCGCTGCCCGCCTGGTAGCCGGCGTCCTCGATCGCCTGCATGATCAGCTTGATCGCTTCCTCGTGGTTGGCGACGTTCGGCGCGAAGCCGCCTTCGTCGCCGACCGAGGTCGCCAGGCCCTTGGCGTGCAGGATCTTCTTCAGGGTGTGGAACACCTCGGCGCCGTAGCGCATGGCTTCCTTGAACGAAGGCGCGCCGACCGGGATGATCATGAATTCCTGGATGTCCAGGTTGTTGTCGGCGTGTGCGCCGCCGTTGATGACGTTCATCATCGGCACCGGCATCTGCATCGCGCCCGAACCGCCGAAGTAGCGGTACAGCGGCAGACCGGCTTCTTCAGCCGCGGCCTTGGCGACGGCCATCGACACGGCCAGCATCGCGTTCGCGCCCAGGCGGCTCTTGTTCTCGGTGCCGTCCAGGTCGATCAGGGTACGGTCGAGGAAGGCCTGCTCGTTCGCGTCCAGGCCCATGATTGCTTCGCTGATTTCGGTGTTGATGTTCTCGCAGGCCTGCAGCACGCCCTTGCCGAAGTAACGCTTCGGGTCGCCGTCGCGCAGTTCGATCGCTTCGCGCGAACCGGTCGACGCGCCCGAGGGCACGGCGGCGCGGCCCATCACGCCCGATTCGAGCAGCACGTCGCATTCGACGGTCGGATTGCCGCGCGAGTCGATGATCTCGCGGCCGATGATGTCAACGATAGCACTCATGTTTCAGTCTCCAGAAGGTAGAAAAATCGTCGCGCATATGAAACTCGAGGCGCCGCACAGGCGCCTCGAGTTTCACACTTGATAATCCAAATAACTTAATTATGCCTTGAAGCTGTTCTCGAGGAAGCCTGCACGCTTGACCACGCGGTCGATCTCGACCAGGGTCGTGAGCAGTTCCTTCATGCGGCCCAGCGGGACGGCGTTCGGACCATCCGACAGCGCATTGGCCGGATCGGGGTGGGTTTCCATGAACAGGCCGGCGACGCCGGCCGCCACCGCGGCGCGCGACAGCACGGGAACGTGTTCGCGCTGGCCGCCCGAGGACGTGCCCTGCCCGCCCGGCAGCTGCACCGAGTGGGTGGCGTCGAACACCACCGGGCAGTTCGATTCGCGCATGATGGCGAGCGAACGCATGTCCGAGACCAGGTTGTTGTAGCCGAACGAGGCGCCGCGCTCGCAGGCCATGAAGTTGTCCTCGTTCAGGCCCGCTTCGCGCGCGGCGGCGCGTGCCTTGTCGATCACGTTCTTCATGTCGCCCGGCGCCAGGAACTGGCCCTTCTTGATGTTGACCGGCTTGCCCGAACGCGCGCAGGCGTTGATGAAGTCGGTCTGGCGGCACAGGAAGGCCGGGGTCTGCAGCACATCGACCACGCTCGCCACTTCGGGGATCATCTCTTCGTCGTGGACGTCGGTGAGCACGGGCACGCCCAGCTCCTTGCGCACGTCGGCCAGGATCTCGAGGCCCTTCTCGCGGCCCGGGCCGCGGAACGACTTGCCCGACGAGCGGTTCGCCTTGTCGAACGACGATTTATAGATGAAGGGGATGCCCAGCGCGCTGGTGATTTCCTTCAGGGTGCCGGCCGTGTCGAGCGCCATCTGGCGCGACTCGATCACGCAGGTGCCGGCGATCAGGAAGATCGGGTGTTCCTGGCCTACTTCGAAACCACACAGTTTCATGCTACATCTCCTTGCAAAGCTTGTTCGTTCGCCGCCACCTTCGGGTTGGCCGCCTGGTGCGCCAGGGCCGCCTGGATGAAGGAGGTGAACAGCGGATGGCCGCTGCGCGGGGTCGACTTGAATTCTGGGTGGAACTGCACGCCCATGTACCACGGGTGGGTTTCACGAGGCAGTTCCATGATCTCGCACAGGTCCTCGTTCGGGGTACGCGCCGCGACCACCATGCCGGCCGCTTCCACCTTCGGCAGGTAGTAGTTGTTGGCTTCGTAGCGGTGACGGTGACGCTCGGTGACGACGCTGCCGTAGATCTCGGCGGCCAGCGTGCCCGGCTTCACCGCGCAGGTCTGGGCGCCCAGGCGCATCGTACCACCCAGATCCGAGTTCTCGTCGCGCTTTTCGACCTTGCCGTCGTGGTTCTGCCATTCGTTGATCAGGGCCACGACCGGCTGGTCGGTGTCCAGGTCGAACTCGGTCGAGTTGGCGTTCGGCAGGCCGGCCATGTGGCGCGCGTATTCGATCAGCGCGACCTGCATGCCCAGGCAGATGCCGAGGTAAGGGATCTTGTTCTCGCGGGCATAGCGCGCGGCCATGATCTTGCCTTCCACGCCGCGCTTGCCGAAGCCGCCCGGCACCAGGATGGCGTCGTACTTGGCCAGGTGATCGCAGCCCTTGGTCTCGATTTCTTCCGAGTCCAGGTATTCGATGTTGACGCGGCTTTCGGTGTGGATGCCGGCGTGGCGCAGGGCCTCGGTCAGCGACTTGTACGATTCGATCAGGTCGACGTACTTGCCGACCATGCCGATGGTCACTTCGTGCTTCGGGTTCTCCAGCGTGTGGATCAGCTTGGTCCACATCGACAGGTCGGCCGGCGGCGCTTCGAGACCGAGCGCTTCCAGGATGATGTCGTCCAGGCCCTGGTCGTTCAGCACCTGCGGCACTTTATAGATGGTGTCCACGTCCCAGACCGAGATCACGGCCTGCTCTTCGACGTTGGCGAACAGCGAGATCTTGGCGCGCTCGTCGTCCGGGATGCGGCGGTCGGCGCGGCACAGCAGCGCGTTCGGCGAAATGCCGATCTCGCGCAGTTTCTGCACCGAGTGCTGGGTCGGCTTGGTCTTCAGTTCGCCGGCCGAGCTGATGTAAGGCACCAGGGTCAGGTGGACGAAAGCGGCGCCCTTGCGGCCCACGCGCAGCGACAGCTGGCGCGCGGCTTCCAGGAAGGGCAGCGACTCGATGTCGCCGACGGTGCCGCCGATCTCGACCAGCGCGACATCGACGCCTTCGGCGCCGCGGCGGATGTAGTCCTGGATCTCGTTGGTGATGTGCGGGATCACCTGCACGGTCTTGCCGAGGTACTCGCCGCGGCGTTCCTTGCGGATCACGGATTCGTAGATCTGGCCGGTGGTGAAGTTATTCACCTTCTTCATGCGGGTGCTGATGAAGCGCTCGTAGTGGCCGAGGTCGAGGTCGGTCTCTGCGCCGTCGTCGGTGACGAAGACTTCGCCATGCTGGGTCGGGCTCATCGTGCCCGGATCCACGTTGATGTAGGGATCGAGCTTGAGCATGGTGACTTTGAGACCGCGCGATTCGAGGATCGCGGCGAGGGAAGCGGCCGCGATCCCCTTGCCCAGGGAAGACACGACGCCGCCAGTGACGAATACAAATTTGGTCATTGTGCTGAAGGTGCCGAACGGCACGCGCGGGAAATTGAAATTATACCTTAAACAGGCAAATACTTCTTCTTATCATGCTGGCAAAGGCTGGCCACGCCCTGGCTGCCGAACACGGTTTTTCACAAACAAATGCTTGATAATGGAAACAATTGTCGGAAAAGCGACATGCTGGCGCACCCAAAACGGAGGGCGCGGGGCCGCCGGCAGCGGCATCTGGCGCCGCAGCTGTTCAGATCTTGATCACACGCGTCATCCGGATCGTGTGCTGCTGTTCCTTGCCCTCTGCCGTCCAGCGCTGGCGCGCTTCCAGGGTCGATTCGTCGACGCGGCGCCACTCGAAACGGCTGGGTGCGCTCACCGGCTCGAAGACGGCGCTGTCGGCGCCGATGCNNGAAATTATACCTTAAACAGGCCAACACTTCCTCATCGCGAGGGAAAGGCCGGGTCGAGGCGCCTGTTTCCGGTCCGCGGCAGCCCTGCCTTCGGGCCATCTGTTTCGTAAAGACAACAGTAAACTGGCTCCCTGCGCGACTTCAACTAAGTATTTTCCGCTATGCAATAGACATTGATATTCATCAATGTAATATGGAGCTCCCGCCATCGTTATATCTGACCATCATGGGTTTCTTCAATAATCTGAACATCGGAAAACGTCTTGCCGCCGGCTTCGCACTAACGCTCGCGACCACCCTCCTGATCGCCGCCGTCGGCATGCTGCGCCT
>DNCF01000530.1:0-12808 GCA_003484545.1 Massilia sp.
CGCCAGCGGCGGGCGCGTGGTCGGCCTGGACACCAGCATCGGGGCGCTGGGCGCCGACGCCTTCGTGCTGGCGGCCGGCATCCAGAGCCGCAACCTGGCGGCCCGCATCGGCATCGACCTGCCGCTGTACCCGCTCAAGGGCTACAGCCTCACCGCGCCGATCCGCCCGACCGACACCGGCCCGCAGATCAGCGTGACCGATTTCGAGCGCAAGGTGCTGTACGCGCGCATCGGCGACAAGCTGCGCGTGGCGGCCATGGTCGACATGGTCGGCGAAGATCTGAGCCTCAACCCGCAGCGCGTCGCCAGCCTGACGCGGCAGGTGCAGGAGACCATGCCGCACGCGGCCGACTACAGCCGGGTATCGAGCTGGGCCGGCCTGCGTCCGGCCACGCCGAACAGCGCGCCCATCATCGGCGCCTCGCCGCTCTCGAACCTGTGGCTGAACGTCGGCCACGGGCCGCTCGGCTTCACCTTTGCCGCCGGCACGGCGCGCATCCTGGCCGACCTGATGCAGGGCAAGAACCCGCCGTTCGCGCTCGAGATGCTGGCGCTGCGTTCCTGACGCGTCCATACCGGCAACCAGGGCCTAGAATAGCCGGATCGCCACGCCGACCGGGAGTCCCATGACCGAGCCCCTGTATTTCGCCGACGCCGCCGCCTTTCGCCGCTGGCTGGAAACGCACGCGGCCACCGAAACCGAATTGCTGGTCGGCTTCCACAAGGTCGGCAGCGGCCAGCCCTGCATGACTTGGGAGGAATCGGTCGACGAGGCCCTGTGCTTCGGCTGGATCGACGGGCGCCGCAAGCGCATCGACGACACGGCGTATTCGATCCGCTTTACGCCGCGCAAGGCGACCTCGATCTGGAGCGCCGTGAACATTGCCAAGGTGGCGCAATTGCGCGCCGCGGGCCGCATGACCGCGGCCGGCGAGAGGGCATTCGCACTGCGCAGCGAGGCGAAATCGGGCATTTATTCGCACGAGCAAGCGCAAGCAGCCGCGTTGACCGAGGAGGAAACGGCCGCCTTCATGGCCGATCCGGCGGCCTGGGCCTACTTCGGCACCTTGCCGCCAGGCTATCGCAAGCAGGTCCTGCACTGGATCACCACGGCGAAAAAGCCGGAAACCAGGGCGGGGCGCCTGGCCAAGCTGGTCCAGGCTTGCGCGGTCGGCAAGCGGCTCGCCTGAGAGCGCACGCGGGAAAGCCGGCGGCCCGCGAAAATCACGGATAATCCGCGCATGCTTATCAAGAACGTCAAGAACGCCTCCCCCGGAACCTGCCCCTGCGGCGGTCCGAGCCTGGCCGCCTGCTGCGGCCCCTACATCGCCGGCACCGCGCTGCCGCCCACGGCCGAAGCCCTGATGCGCTCGCGCTACACCGCTTATACCCAGCGCAACGAGGATTACCTGCGCGCCACCTGGCACCCGAGCACCCGTCCGCAGGACGCGATCCTGGACCGGGACGAGAACCTACGCTGGCTCGGCCTTGAGATAAAATCTGCTTTACGTTTACGTCAACGTAAAGCAGAATTGCCGGAGAATCCAGAAAGCGACACGGTCGAATTCGTCGCCCGTTTCAAGGTCGGCGGACGCGCGCACCGGTTGCACGAAGTCAGCCGCTTCCTGCGCGAACCCGACCCGGACTTGGGCGGCACGCCCCGCTGGTTTTATCTGGACGGCACATTTCCCGAGTAGGAAGCGCTTCACCGACAGCTTCCACAACAAGAAGAGATAGAGGACGGCAATGCCCCACATCGAGAGCAAACTCAACCCACGCAGTGAAGATTTCAAAGCGAATGCGACGGCCATGCAGCAGATCGTGGACGACCTGCGCGCGAAAGTGGCGGCAATCAGCGAAGGCGGCGGCGAAGCGGCGCGCGCCAAGCACGTCGCCCGCGGCAAACTCCTGCCGCGCGACCGCGTGCAGATGCTGCTCGATCCGGGCACGCCCTTCCTCGAGTTTTCCCAGCTCGCCGCCTACGAGATGTACGACAACGCGGCCCCGTCGGCCGGCATCATCACCGGCATCGGCCGCGTCGCCGGCCAGGAATGCGTGATCGTCTGTAACGATGCCACGGTGAAAGGCGGCACCTATTATCCGATGACGGTCAAGAAACACCTGCGCGCCCAGGAGATCGCCGAGCAGAACAGTTTGCCGTGCATCTACCTGGTCGACTCGGGCGGCGCCAACCTGCCGAACCAGGACGACGTCTTCCCCGACCGCGACCACTTCGGCCGCATTTTCTACAACCAGGCGAACCTGTCCGCCAAGGGCATTCCGCAAATCGCGGTCGTCATGGGTTCGTGCACGGCCGGCGGCGCCTACGTGCCGGCCATGAGCGACGAGTCGATCATCGTCAAGGAGCAGGGCACCATCTTCCTGGGCGGCCCGCCGCTGGTCAAAGCGGCGACCGGCGAAGTCGTGAGCGCGGAAGACCTGGGCGGCGGCGACGTCCATACCCGCCTGTCGGGCGTGGTCGACCACCTCGCCCAGAACGATCTGCATGCGCTGTCGCTGGCGCGCACCATCGTCTCCAACCTGAACCGGGTGAAACCGGTGCAGGGCGCGACGCGCGAGGTGGTGGAACCGAAATACGCGCCGCAAGAGCTGTACGGCGTGATTCCGGTGGATACCCGCAAGCCCTTCGACGTGCGCGAAGTGATCGCGCGCGTGGTCGACGGCAGCGAATTCGACGAGTTCAAGGCCCGCTACGGCACCACCCTGGTCTGCGGCTTCGCCCACATCTACGGCGTCAAGGTCGGCATCATCGCCAACAACGGCATCCTGTTCTCGGAGTCGGCGCTGAAGGGCACCCACTTCATCGAACTGTGCTGCCAGCGCAAAATCCCGCTGGTGTTCCTGCAGAACATCACCGGCTTCATGGTGGGCCGCAAGTACGAGAACGAGGGCATCGCCCGCAACGGCGCCAAGATGGTGACGGCTGTCGCCACCGCTTCGGTGCCGAAGTTCACCGTCATCATCGGCGGCTCTTTCGGCGCCGGCAACTACGGCATGTGCGGCCGCGCCTTCTCGCCGCGCTTCCTGTGGATGTGGCCGAACGCGCGCATCTCCGTGATGGGCGGCGACCAGGCCGCCTCGGTGCTGGCGACGGTGAAACGCGACGGCATCGAAGCCAAGGGCGGCCAGTGGTCGCAGGACGAGGAAGCGGCGTTCAAGCAGCCGATCAAGGAACAGTACGAGCATCAGGGCCACCCGTATTACGCCAGCGCGCGCCTGTGGGACGACGGCGTGATCGATCCGGCGGACACCCGCATGGTGCTGGGTCTCGGACTGTCGGCGGCGCTCAACGCGCCGATCGAAGAGACGAAGTTCGGCGTGTTCCGGATGTAAAAAAGGATTGGTCATGGACTATCAAACCCTCACCATCGCGATCACCGACAAGGTCGCCACCGTCACCCTGAACCGCCCGGAACTGCGCAACGCCTTCAACGAACAGGCGATCGCCGAGCTGGCGCTTGCCTTCGACGAACTCGGCCGCAACGAACTGGTGCGCGCCATCGTCCTGGCCGCCAACGGCCCGGCCTTCTGCGCCGGCGCCGACCTGAACTGGATGAAGAAGATGGCCGGCTACTCGCATGACGAGAACCAGGCCGATGCATTGCGCCTAGCCGACATGCTGCGCACGATCTACCTGTGCCCGAAGCCGACCGTGGCGAAGGTGCAGGGCGACTGCTACGCCGGCGGCATGGGCCTGGTTGCGGCCTGCGACATCGTGGTGGCCGCCGAAGGAGTAAACTTCTGCCTGTCCGAAGTGAAGCTGGGCCTGATTCCGGCGACGATTTCGCCCTACGTGATCAAGGCCATGGGCGAGCAGGCCGCGCGCCGTTACTTCATCACCGCCGAGCGTTTCGACGCGGCGGCGGCGCAGCGCATGGGCTTCGCCCACGAAGTCGTGACTATGGAGGCGCTCGACACCACCGTGGCCGGCATCGTGAAGGCGCTCGTGTCGAACAGCCCGCACGCCGTCGCGCAGGCGAAGACGCTGGTGCGCGACATCGTCGGCCAGCCGGTCAGCGACGCACTTCTGGACGATACGGCGCGCCGCATCGCGGAGATCCGCGCGTCAAGCGAGGGACGCGAAGGCGTTTCTTCCTTCCTGGAGAAGCGCAAGCCCTCATGGCTGAACTAGAGAAGTATTGGATTCATTTTGAAGCAACACACATCGTCCGACTGGATCGCACGCAGCCTGCGCAGCGTGTGGCATCCCTGCACGCAGATGCAGCACCACGAGGAAGTGCCGCTGATCGCGGTCAGCCACGGCAAGGGCGCCTGGCTGTATGACCACGAAGGCCGGCGCTACCTCGACGGCATCAGCTCGTGGTGGGTCAACCTGTTCGGACACGCGAACCCGCGCATCAACGCGGCGCTGAAGGACCAGCTCGATAAACTCGAGCACGCCATGCTGGCCGGCTTCACCCACGAGCCGGTGATCGAACTGTCGGAGCAACTGGCGGCCCTCACCGGCCACGCGCTCGGCCACGCCTTCTACGCCTCCGACGGCGCCTCGGCGGTCGAGATCGCGATGAAGATGAGTTTTCACACCTGGCGCAACGCCGGCTACCCGGACAAGCAGGAATTCGTCTGCCTGCAGGGCAGCTACCACGGCGAGACCATCGGCGCCCTGGCCGTCACCGACGTGCCGCTGTTCAAGGACGCCTACGGCCCGCTGCTGCGCGCCGCCCACGTGGTGGCTTCGCCGGACGCGCGCAATGCCGCCGAAGGCGAGTCGAGCCAGGACGTGGCGCGCCGCGCATTGCAGGACGTGGAAAAGCTGTTCGAGGAACGCGGCAACAGGATCGCGGCCATCATCGTCGAGCCGCTGGTGCAGTGCGCGACCGGCATGGCGATGTACGATCCGCTCTACCTGGAGCTGCTGCGCGAGCTGTGCGACCGCCACCACGTGCACCTGATCGCCGACGAGATCGCGGTCGGCTGCGGCCGCACCGGCACCTTCTTCGCCTGCGAGCAGGCGGCGATCTGGCCGGATTTCCTGTGCCTGTCGAAGGGCATCAGCGGCGGCTACCTGCCCTTGTCGCTGGTGCTCACCACCGACGAGATCTACCAGGCCTTCTACAGCGAAGACATCACGCGCGGCTTCCTGCATTCGCACTCCTACACCGGCAATCCGCTGGCCTGCCGCGCCGCCCTGGCGACGCTGCAGATCTTCCGCGACGACGACGTCTTGAACCGCAACCGCGAACTGGCGACGAAAATGACGGTGGCGCTGGCGCCGCTGGCCGAGCACGAGCGCACCCAGCAGTTCCGCCAGCGCGGCATGATCTTCGCGTTCGACGCCATCGAGCCGGACCCGGCCAAGGCCTCGAGCTTCGCGCGCCGCTTCTTCACGGCCGCCGTCGAGAAGGAACTGCTGCTGCGCCCGATCGGCCGCACCGTCTACATGATGCCGCCCTACGTGCTGGACGACGAGGAGATCGAGCTCCTCGCCGTGCGCACCCGGGCCGTGTTCGAATCCGTCATTGGGGCGTGAGCATGGACCTGATCGCAAGCGTCCACCGCAAGCTCGCGGCGCTGGAACAGCAAAGCCTCACGCGCCGCCGCCGCATCGCCGACACGGCCTGCGCGCCCGAGCAGCTTGTTGATGGCCGGCCGATGCTGGCCTTCTGCAGCAACGATTACCTGGGTCTCGCCAACCACCCGCGCGTGGTCGAGGCCCTGCGCGAAGGCGCGAGCCAATACGGCGCCGGCAGCGGCGCCTCGCACCTGATCAGCGGCCACGGCCGCGCCCACGCGGTCCTGGAAGAGCGGCTGGCGGCCTTTGTCGCGCCGCATCTCGAGGAGGCACGCGCGCTCTACTTCAGCACCGGCTACATGGCGAACCTGGCGGTGCTGACCGCGCTTGGCGCAGACACCGACGCCATGATCTTCTCGGAGGCCCTGAACCACGCCTCGCTGATCGATGGGGCCCGCCTGGCGCGGGCCAATGTGAGCGTCTATCCGCACGGCGACGTCGACGCGCTCGCCGCCCAGCTGGAGGCGAGCAGCGCCGCCACGAAGATCGTCGTCACCGACAGCGTCTTCAGCATGGATGGCGACATCGCGTCGCTGCCGGCATTGCTGGCCCTGTGCGAACGCCACGGCGCCTGGCTGGTGGTCGACGACGCCCACGGCTTCGGCGTGCTCGGAGAACACGGACGCGGCGCGCTGGAACACTGCGCGCTGCGCTCGCCCAACCTGGTCTACGTCGGCACGCTGGGCAAGGCCGCCGGCGTGTCCGGCGCCTTCATCGCCGCGCATGCGAGCGTGATCGAGCTGATGGTCCAGCGCGCCCGGCCCTACATCTACACCACCGCGTCGCCGCCGGCACTGGCGCACGCCCTGCTCACCAGCCTGGACATCATCGCGGGCGAGGAGGGTGCGCGGCTGCGCGCCCACCTGGCGGCGCTGATCGCACAACTGGACGAAGCGCTGCGGCTGACACGCTGGCAGCGCCCGGTCTCGCACACGCCGATCCAGCCGATCGTCATCGGCGCCAACGACGAGGCGCTGCGCGTGGCCGCCAGCCTGCATGCGCAAGGCCTGTGGGTACCGGCGATCCGCCCGCCCACCGTGCCCGCGAACACGGCGCGCCTGCGCGTGACGCTGTCCGCCGCGCATACTTTTGACCAGGTCGCCCGGCTGGCCGGCGCCATCAACGAACTGGAGGCCATGTGACCCGCAACCTCAACGAACCCCAGGAACCGGCGGTCGAGACCGCCGTTGTGCAGCCGCCGGTGCAAACGGAGCCGATCGCCCCGGACGAAACGCCGGCGCCGGCCGTATCCGAAGCCTTGGCCGCCGAAGGCATCCCCTCGCGCTTTGCCTGCTTCGTCACCGGCACCGACACCGAGATCGGCAAGACCCTGGTGTCCGCCGCGATCCTCCATAAACTGGTCGAGGCCGGCCAGCGCGCCTGCGGCATGAAGCCGATCGCCGCCGGCGCCGAACTGGTCGACGGTACACTCCACAACGAGGACGCCGACATGCTGGCCGCGGCCGGCAACGTCCACCTGCCGCAGAACATCACCACGCCCTTCATGCTGCGCGAACCCTGCGCGCCGCACGTCGCGGCAAGCCTCGAAGGCGTGACGATCGACCCGGTGCCGATCATCGCTGCCTATGCCGAAATCTCGGCCGCGTCGGACTCCGTCGTGGTCGAAGGCGTGGGCGGCTTCCGGGTGCCGTTCACCGACACCTTCGACAGCGCCGACCTGGCCGCCCAGCTGAACTTGCCCGTAATCCTGGTGGTCGGCATGCGCCTGGGCTGCATCAGCCACGCCCTGCTGACGGTGGAAGCCATCGTCGCGCGCGGGCTGGTGCTGGCCGGCTGGGTGGCGAATACCGCCGACCCGGACATGCGCTTCTTCGACGAGAACGTCGAGGCGCTGGCCAAGCGCATCCCGGCCCCGTTGCTGGGCACCGTGCCGCGCCTCGAACAAGCTAGCGCCGCCAACGCGGCCCGATTCATCGATCTCGCGGGACTGCCGGGCTGGCCGTCCGCGCGGACTTCAGCACCACAATAAGGAAACACCATGAACGCTCCACACACCGTCGCCCTCCACCGCCCGACCGCCGCCATCAAGGAACGGCTTGATGCCACCTGGCCGCTGGCCGACGTCCTGGCCCTGTTCGAACTGCCGTTCAACGAGCTGATGTTCCGCGCCCAGCAGGCGCACCGCACCCACTTCCCGGACGGCGACGTCGAACTGGCGACCCTGCTGTCGATCAAGACCGGCGGCTGCGAGGAAGACTGCGGCTACTGCCCGCAGGCCGCGCGCTACGACACCGGCGTCGAAGCCAAGAAGATCCTCGACATCGACACCGTGCTCGACGCCGCGCGCCAGGCGAAAGCCAACGGCGCCACCCGCTTCTGCATGGGCGCAGCCTGGCGCAGCCCGAAGGAGCGCGACATGGCCAAGGTCGAAGAGATGGTGCGCGAAGTGAAGGCGCTGGGCATGGAAACCTGCGCCACCCTGGGCATGCTGGAAGAGGGCCAGGCCGAGCAGCTCAAGAATGCCGGCCTCGACTTCTACAACCACAACATCGACACCGCGCCCGACTTCTACAACAACGTGATCTCGACCCGCGAATACCAGGACCGCCTGGACACGCTGGGCCGCGTGCGCAACGCCGGCCTGAAGGTCTGCTGCGGCGGCATCGTCGGCATGGGCGAAACGCGCGAGCAGCGCGCCGGCCTGATCGCCCAGCTGGCGAACCTGAACCCGTATCCGGAATCGGTGCCGGTCAACCACCTGGTGCAGGTCGAAGGCACGCCGTTGCACGGCCTCGACCCGCTCGATCCGCTGGAATTCGTGCGCACCATCGCGGTCGCCCGCATCACCATGCCGAAGGCGCGCGTGCGCCTGTCGGCCGGCCGGCGCCAGCTGGGCGAAGCGGTGCAAGCCATGTGCTTCATGGCCGGCGCCAATTCGATCTTCTACGGCGACAAGCTGCTCACCACCGGCAACCCGGAAGCGGAAGACGACCGCGCGCTGCTGGCCAAGCTGGGCCTGAAAACGCGCTCGGCCACGCTGGAGTCGGCGCCGAAGGAAGCCTGCGGCTGCTGACAATGCACCAAGAGCGCCTGCCTGGCCGCGGGCGCTCCCACCGATCAACACGAATAAGATAAAGCGAGACAAACAGCATGTTCACCAAGATCCTCATCGCCAACCGTGGCGAAATCGCCTGCCGTGTCGCCGCCACCGCGCGCCGCATGGGTATCCGTACCGTCGCCGTGTATTCCGAAGCGGATGCCGGCGCCAAGCACGTGGCGGTCTGCGATGAGGCGGTGTTGATCGGGCCGGCGCCGGCCAAGGAAAGCTACCTGCGCGGCGAGAAGATCATCGAGGTTGCGCTGGCCACCGGCGCCCAGGCGATCCACCCGGGCTATGGCTTCCTGTCGGAGAACGCCGAGTTCGCAGAAGCCTGCGAAAAGGCGGGCCTGGTCTTCATCGGCCCGCCAGGTTCCTCGATGCGCGCGATGGGCTCGAAGTCGGCTGCGAAACAATTGATGGAAGGGGCCAACGTGCCGCTGGTGCCGGGCTACCATGGCGACAATCAGGACCCCGATTTCCTGCGCGACCAGGCCGACCGCATCGGCTATCCGGTCCTGCTGAAGGCCAGCGCCGGCGGCGGCGGCAAGGGCATGCGCGTGGTCGAGCGCAGCGAGGACTTCGTTGCCGCGCTGGCCTCGTGCAAGCGCGAGGCGATCAGCTCCTTCGGCGACGACAAGGTGCTGGTCGAGAAATACCTGATCCGTCCGCGTCACATCGAGATCCAGGTGTTCGCCGATAAACTGGGCAACTGCGTTTACCTGCACGAGCGCGACTGCTCGGTGCAGCGCCGCCACCAGAAGGTGCTGGAAGAAGCGCCGGCGCCCGGCATGACCCAACACCGCCGCGCCGACATGGGCGAGGCGGCGGTGGCGGCCGCGCGCGCCGTCGGCTACGTCGGCGCGGGCACGGTCGAATTCATTGCCAACCAGGACGGCTCGTTCTACTTCATGGAGATGAACACCCGCCTGCAGGTGGAGCACCCGGTCACCGAGATGATCACCGGGACCGACCTGGTCGAATGGCAGCTGCGCGTGGCCGCGGGCCAGCCACTGCCGAAGAAACAACACGAGCTGGCGATCCACGGCCATGCGATCGAGGCGCGTATCTACGCCGAGAACCCGGAAAAAGGTTTCCTGCCGTCGATCGGCACGCTGCGCCACATGGACACGCCAGCCGCCGTCAGCTTCGAGCTGGGCGGCACCGCCGGTGTCGAGCCGGCCGCCGTGCGCATCGATTCCGGCGTGCGCGAGGGCGATGCCATTTCTCCGTTCTACGATCCGATGATCGCGAAACTGATCGTCTGGGGCGCGGACCGCACCCAGGCGCTGGCGCGCCTGTCGCAGGCCCTGAGCGAATTCCAGATCGTCGGCCTGGCCACCAACATCGCCTTCCTGAAACGCCTGGTCGAGGGCGAAGCCTTCGCCACGGCCGACCTGGATACCGGCCTGATCGAGCGTAACCAGGCGACGCTGTTCCCGGCCTCGAAAGCGGCGCCGGCGGGCGCGCTGGCGCTGGCCGCGGTGGCGCTGATCGATGCGGAAAAGCAGCAGTCGAGCGGCGCCTCGCGCGTGGCCGCCGATCCCTGGGGCCAGGCGCAGGGCTGGCGCCTGAACGGCGACTACCGGCGCCAACTGTCCTTCGCCGACGAGCATGCGGCCGGGCTGGAAGGCGGCGCGTACAAGGTCGGCGTCACCTACCACCCGCAGGGCTGGGAGCTCGACGTCAATGGGAGTAAGCAGCCCTTGAGCCTGCTGGCGCGCGAGGGCGCGGCCTATTCGATCCGCCTGGGCGAGCAGTCGATGCACGGCAACGTGCGCCGCGACGGCGAGCTGTTCCACGTGTTCACGAACGGCGAACACCACACGCTCTCGTACAACGATCCGATGGCCCATGCGGGCGAAGCGGAGGCCGCGGGCGGGCGCCTGACCGCGCCGATGCCGGGCAAGGTCGTGGCCGTCATGGTCGAGGCCGGGCAGGAAGTAAAGAAGGGCACGCCGCTGGTCATCATGGAAGCGATGAAGATGGAGCACACCATCGCCGCCCCAAGCGACGGCCTGGTGGAAGAGGTGCTGTACGCGGTCGGCGACCAGGTCGCGGACGGCGCGCCGCTGCTGGCCTTCAAGGCCGCCTGACATGCGGATCCTGTTGTATCGCGGCGATGGCCAGATCGCGCCCTGGGCCGAGGATCTCGCGCGCCTGATGCCGGGCGTCGAGACCGTGGCCTGGCAGGAAGGCGAAGCGCTGGCCGCGTGCGACTACGCGGTGCTGTGGAATCCGGCGCCGAGCCTGCTGCCCCGGCTGGCCAGCGTGAAGGCGATCTTCCTGATGGGCGCCGGCGCGGATGCTTTGCTCAAGTTCGGCGACGCGCTGCCCGACGTGCCCATCGTGCGCCTGGGCGACGCCGGCATGGCGGTGCAGATGGCGGAATACGTGGCCTGGGCGACGCTGCGCTACTTCCGCCGCTTCGACGAATACGAGGAGCAGGCCCGTCACGGGCTGTGGTCGCCGCTGCCGGCGTACGCGAAAGAGGACTTCACGGTCGGCGTCATGGGGCTCGGCAAACTCGGCCTGCGCGTGGTGGAGACCATGCGCGGTTTCGGCTTTCCGGTGCGCGGCTGGAGCCGCACCGCGAAGGACATTCCGGGCGTGGACTGCTACGCCGGCATGGAGGCGCTCGGCGACTTTTTGGCCGGCACGCGCGTCTTGGTGTCGCTGCTGCCGCTGACGCCTGAAACGAGTAATTTGCTCGACCGCCGGCGGCTGTCGACGCTGCCGCAAGGCGCCTACCTGATCAACGTCGCGCGCGGCGCCCAGGTGGCCGAGCCGGACCTGCTGACCCTGATCCGCGCCGGCCACATCGCCGGCGCCACGCTCGACGTGTTCCGCAACGAACCGCTGCCGGCGCCGCACCCGTTCTGGGAAGAGCCGCGCATCACGATCACGCCGCATATCTCGGCACTGACCGTGCGCGGCGAGGCGGTGCGCCAGATCATCGATAAAATCACCGCGATCGAAGCGGGCCAACAGGTCGACGACGTGGTCGACCGCAACCTGGGATACTGACATGAACAGCCAAGCTACCCTGCCGAAGCAGGTCAAGATCGTCGAAGTCGGTCCGCGCGACGGCCTGCAGAACGAGAAGGAAACCATCAGTGCGCAAGTGAAGATCGAGCTGGTCGACCGCCTCACGCGCGCCGGCTTTGCGAACATCGAGGCGGCCTCCTTCGTGTCGCCGAAGTGGGTGCCGCAGATGGCCACCAGCACCGAAGTCATGGCCGGCATCGCGCGCAAGCCCGGCACCATTTACTCGGCGCTCACGCCCAACATGCAGGGCTTCGAGGCGGCCCTGGCCGCCAGGGCCGACGAGGTCGTGATCTTCGGTTCGGCCTCGGAAGCCTTTTCGCAGAAGAACATCAACTGCTCGATCGCGGAATCGATCGCGCGCTTCGAGCCGGTGGCGAAGGCGGCCAAGGCCAACGGCATCCGCCTGCGCGGCAGCATCAGCACCGCCTTCGGCTGCCCCTACCAGGGAGACGTGCCGCTGGACGCCGTGGCCGACGTGGTGCGCCGCATGCGCGACCTGGGCTGTGACGAGATCGACATCGCCGACACCATCGGCGTCTCGACCCCGCGCAAGACCCAGGAAGTGATGCTGGCGGCCGCGCGCGAATTCCCGCTGCAGCAACTGTCCGGCCACTTCCACGACACCTATGGCCAGGCGCTGGCGAACATCTACGCCAGCATGGAAGTGGGCGTGCAGATTTTCCACTCGTCGGTATCGGGACTCGGCGGCTGCCCGTATGCCAAAGGGGCAACCGGCAACGTGGCGACCGAGGACGTGATCTACATGCTGCACGGCCTGGGCATCGAGACCAGCATCGACCTCGACCAGGTGGTGGATGCGGGGCAGTTCATTGCGCAGCAGCTGGGGCGCAAGGGCTCGAGCCGGGCAGGGAACGCGATTGCCGCGAAGCGAGCAGGATAAACGTAGGGTGGGCTCTTGAGCCCACGCGGTGATGGATAACGGCTCCGCTTTCGAGCGCGATGATCTTGCCGCTAACTATCACCGCGTGGGCACTTGTGCCCACCCTACAACCGCACCGACGTAAACGAAAAAAGCCGACAACTTTCGCTGTCGGCTTCTCTCTTAATACTGGTCGGAGTACAAGGATTCGAACCTTGGACCCTCTGGTCCCAAACCAGATGCGCTACCGGGCTGCGCTACACTCCGA
>DNCF01000530.1:13041-13233 GCA_003484545.1 Massilia sp.
CATCCATCATAGCCGCTGTAGGGTTAGCGGTCAAGGTTGCAGGGGCAAATAGCTGATCTTTTTAGGATTTTTCACACAAGCGGAAGCAGGTATTGTGGATTTGGCAGCAACAAGTGTCGCACTATTCGACGATGAGGGACGCCGCCGGATGCAGCGCGTGGCCCTGGGAATCGTCGTGTCCATCCTCGTGCA
>DNCF01000066.1:0-592 GCA_003484545.1 Massilia sp.
CTTCCGATCTTCCACACGGGGCGCCGGCGGCGGGAGCCGGCCATGCGGCACGCGAGCTGGCCTTCGCCTGACCAGATATTGCATGACGGCATCAACCTAAAGCTGTATCCTTGCGTCTGAGCGGCAGCGGATGTTTCGCAGCCGCTGCCGCCCGCATGTGATACCGCTTATGCCAAACATCTCGCCACCGAAACCCAGCACCTCGTCCTTCACAGCCCACGGCCTGATGGAAAAGGTGCTCGCCGTCTTCGCGTACTACCTGATTCCCATCGGGATCGGGCTGTTTTCAGTCGTCGCGCTGGCGTTCTGGCACAACCAGTACAGCGTGAGCGAGCCCGCGACGCTGCCGCTGCGGGTGCTGGTCCAGCAGGAGCCGGAGACCATGCCTCCGACCCTTGGCGCCGTGCTCGCGGGCCTGCAGGCCCGTCCGGCCGTATCCCGCTACGATACCCATCTGTCCGAGCGTCCGGTCTGGTTCGGTTTTTCGCCGATGGCTGCCTCGATCGACCGTGACGTGATCGAGTTTCCTTCACGCCATACCCAGTCCATCCGTTGCTGGGATGCGACAAGCCAGGCGCTGCTTGGCGAGGCC
>DNCF01000066.1:755-999 GCA_003484545.1 Massilia sp.
CAGGCGCTGCTTGGCGAGGCCACGCGCGACCAGTCGACCGGTGCGCTCGATGCCGTCAAGGCGGGCTTCGCCTTGCGCATGGCGCGCCTGCCGGCCCAGGTCGTGTGCGTCGCCGATTTCGCCGGCCCCGCGCGGCTGAGCGTGGAGCAGTGGGCGGCTGACGAATTCGAGTTGTCGATCGAGCAGTATCACCGCAAGTCGGGGCTGCTCGATGGCGGCATGATCGTGCTGGCGCTGTTCGTGC
>DNCF01000066.1:1205-4664 GCA_003484545.1 Massilia sp.
TCGTGCTGGCGCTGTTCGTGCTGCTGACGGCCTTCATCAACCGCCAGCGGCTGTACGTCCTGTTCGCCGGCTGGCTGATCCTGAACCTGCGCGTGGGCGCGCTGTCCGCCGGCTGGGACATCCAGTGGCTGGGCCAGTCCCTTCCGGCCGACTGGTTGCTGCTGAGCCGGACGGTCACCATCACGCTGTACGGCATCGCCACCCTGACGCTGTACCAGTACCTGTTGCGCGAAAGCCTGGACGACCTGCGCTACTCGGCGCCGATGCGCATCATGCAATGGTTGTGCATGCCGATGCTGGTGGCGGCGATCGTGGTGCCGTTCCGGGTCTTCCTGCCGATGTTGTGGGTGATCTGCACCTGCTGCCTGTCGATGATGACGGTCGGCCTGTTCAAGATCATGGTCGAATCGCGCAACCGCGTCGCCTCGTGGTTCGCCGCTTCGTTCGCGCTGACCTTCCTGGCCTCGCTGGCGGAGATCGTCGCGGCCGCGCTCGGCGTGCGCGAAGTGGTCGGCGTCATCAACAGCGTCACGGCCGCGCTGGCCTCCAGCCTGCTGGCGGCGCTGGCGGTGGCCGAGCAGATGCGCCTGGAAACGCAGAAGCGGGTGGCGGCCCAGGCCGAGCTGGAGCATGCCTACGAGGCGATGCCGGTCGGCCTGTTCACGCTCGACCTGCATGGCCTGTTCCTGTCGGCCAACCCGGCCCTGTGCCGCATGCTGGCCTGCGAGACGCCCGTCTCCAGCCGCACCCTGTGGCAGCAGTTCTTCGACGAGGCGACCTGGTTCAGCCTGCGCGAGCAGGTGCACCAGCAGACCAACGTCGAGATGGAGATCGCCAGCCGCGAAGGCGAGCGCCGCTTCCTGGTACGCGCAACGCTGGCCCATGGCCGCATCGAGGGCGTGCTGGAAGACATCACTGAAAAGACCAAGGCCACCGAACAGCTCAAGTTCATGGCCAACAACGATCCGCTGACCCGCGTCTTCAACCGCCGCGGCATCGAGAAGGCCTTCGAGAACGCGGCCGTCTCGCTGGCGGCGGGCAAGCCGCTGGCGGTCGCCTACATCGACCTCGACCGCTTCAAGCTGATCAACGACCTGTTCGGCCATTCGGCCGGCGACGAGGTGCTCAAGCAGGTCTGCGAACGGATGGCGATGATGCTGGCCGGCGGCCAGCAGATCGGCCGCGTTGGCGGCGACGAATTCGTGATCGTGATGCCGGACACCGCGATCCCGCTGGCCTCGCTGATCTGCCGCGGCATCGTCGAGCGCATCGGCGGCACGCCCTACCGGGTCGGCGACAAGGCCTTCCACGTGCGCGGCTCGGTCGGCCTGATCGAGGTCTCGGACGGGATGCCGATGAAGGACGCGATCTCGACCGCCGACCGCGCCTGCCGCGAAGCCAAGGAGGCGAGCGATGGCCTGGTGGTGTACGAACGCAACGCGCGCGCCTTCCACGAGCGCGAGGCCGAGCTGAACCTGGTGGCCAAGCTGCAGGGACCGCTCGCGACCGACGGCCTGTTCATCGAGATGCAACCGATTATGTCGCTCAAGTCGCCGCACGAGTCGCTCAACTTCGAGGTGCTGCTGCGCATGCGCGGGGCCGACGGGAAGGTGATGCCGGCCGGCCCGCTGATCGGGGCGGCCGAGAAGTGCGGTCGCGCCGGCGTGATCGACCGCTGGGTGCTGGCCACCACGCTCGGCTGGATCGCCGAGAACGCCGGCCGCCTGCCGAACACGCGTTTCGTCTGCATGAACCTGTCGGGTGCATCGCTCAACGACGAGCGCTTCGTCCAGGACACGCTCGAGATCCTGGCGCGCCACGTGCACGTCGCCAGCCGCCTGTGCATGGAGATCACCGAGAGCGTGGCCCTGCACGACCTCGACAACACGCGCCGCTTCATCGACCAGGTGCGCAACTTCGGCGTCAAGGTCGCGCTGGACGACTTCGGCGCCGGCTATACCTCCTTCTCCTACCTGAAGGAACTGCCGGCCGACGTGCTGAAGATCGACGGCAACTTCATCGTCAACATCAACGCGCACCCGGCCAACGTCGCCATCGTCGAAGCCATCGTCAATCTCGCCGTGAACCTGGGCATGAAGACGATCGCCGAATGGGCCGAGGATGCGGCCACCGTGCAGACCCTGGCCGAGATCGGCGTCGACTACGTGCAGGGTTGGGCCGTGGCGCGCTCGCAGGCGCCGGAAAAAATCCTCAGCGCGGCCTCGTCGGCCAGCTTCATCGACGACGCGGTCCTGCTCGAGATGCTGCCCTCGCTGGGCAATGCCGCCGCGCTCGATTTGCGCGGATTCATGCGCTCGTACTAGCGAAAGGGGCAGGGCGGCAGGCGGCGCGGACATGGCGCCGGCGCCGCCCGACGGCCATGCGAACAGCGTCAGTCCGGCAGCGCGGTTCCGTCGATTCCCTGGTCGTTTGAGAGGTATCAGCAAGCATCCCCGCTGTTTCCACTCTGCCTGGACCGGCTCCCCATCCGCACTACACTGCAAGGATTGCGCGACTCGGACGCCCGCCAAGCGACGCCGGCCCGACGCGTTCGCAGCTTGGCAGCGATGGGAGGCCAGCCATGACGTGCCAGCATCACACTTACCAACACCAAACTCGCCAGCATCAAACGAAGCGCAGCCAGATCCTGTCCCGGGTGGCGCTGCTGTGCGCGGCGCTCGCGCCGACGCTGGCGAGCGCCGCCGAAGCCGACGCCAGGCGCCTGCTGAAGGCGATGTCCGACTACCTGGCGGCGCAGAAGGCGATTTCCTTCGAATTCGATTCCAGTCTCGACCTCGTCAGTGCCCAGCAGCAGAAGATGACGCTGGCCGCCTCGGGCAGCGTGGTCATGAACCGGCCGGACAAGCTGCACGTCAGCCGCCGCGGCGGCTTTGCCCACATGGAGATGAGCTTCGACGGCAAGACCGTGACCCTGCTCGGCAAGAATTCCAACATGGCTGCCCAGGTCGAGGCGGCCGGCAGCATCGACCAGCTGGTCGACGTGTTGCGCGACAAATACCACCGGCCGGTGCCGGGGGCGGACCTGCTGATGTCCGATCCCTACAAGGAATTGATGCCTGACGTGACCGACGTCAAGGACCTCGGCAGCGGCGTCATTCGCGGGGTGGAATGCGATCACCTGGCCTTCCGGGCGCGCGAGGTCGACTGGCAAATCTGGATCGCGCAGGGCGCGACGCCGTATCCCTGCCGCTATGTCATCACCAGCAAGAAGGTCACGGGCGCGCCGGAATACCGCATCGACATCCGCGACTGGAAGACCGGGGCCAAGGTTCCGGCCGATACATTCAGGCTGGCCATCCCGGCCGGGGCCCAGAAGCTGACGCCGGACAAGATCCAGGAACTGAGCGACATCCCCGCCATCTTCCAGGCCGCCAATGCGGCGAAAGGAAATCCATGAAGATCCTGAAGCGATGCGGGCCCGGCCTGCTGGCGCTGCTG
>DNCF01000231.1 GCA_003484545.1 Massilia sp.
TTGTAGACGCGGTCCAGGCTCATCGCGCGCAGGCGGGCGACGTCGACCGCATCGTCGACCAGGCTGGCCGCCAGGTCCTGTTCGGCCAGCTCGTCCAGCAGGCGCTGGGCCGATTGCGCATGCGCGGCGCTGCGCGCGAAGCGCTGCTGGAAACCGGGGAAGGCGTCGGCCAGGGCCGGCATCACCTGGTGGCGCAAGGCGTTACGGGCGTAACGCGGGTCCTGGTTCGATTCGTCCTCGACCCAGGCCAGCGCATGTTCGCCGGCATAGGCTTCGAGTTCGGCACGCGCCAGCGGCAACAAGGGCCGCGCCATCACCAGCGCGGGGTTGCCCAGCAGTTCGGGGGCGCTGTTGGCCGCATCCATGCCCGAGAGGCCGGCCGGGCCGGAACCGCGCAGCAATTGCAACAGCACGGTTTCGGCCTGGTCGTCGAGATGGTGGGCGGTCAGCAGCAGCGTGGCGCCATGCGCGCGGCACATCTCGCCCAGCGCGCGGTAGCGCAGTTTGCGCGCCGCCGCCTCGGTGCCGGAACCATGCTTGTCGACCTGCACCCGGCGATGGTCGCTGGCAACACCCAGCGCCGCCGCGCCCGCCTCGACGTGCGCGAGCCAGGCATCGGCATGCGGGCTGAGGCCGTGATGGACATGGAAGGCGAACAGCTTGACGCCGTGCGCGCGGCACCAGTTTGACGCCAGGTGCAGCAGGACCATCGAGTCGAGGCCGCCGCTGCAGGCAAGTGCGATGGAGGAAGGGGAAGACTGGGCGCGCAGCGCATTGAGCGCGCGCGCGAAAGTGGCCGGGACGTGCCCGGCTTCAGGACGACTCACTACGAATGACCGCTTACTCTTCGCTCGGCGTGGTTTCCTTGAACTTGCCGTAGGCCATCAGCTTCTGGTGACGGGCTTCGAGCAGGTCCTTGGTCTTCATGCCCTGGAACTGGCGCAGGGTGTCGGCCAGCGCGCGCTTGAGCATCTGCGCCATGCCTTTCGGATCGCGGTGGGCGCCGCCCAGCGGCTCGTTGATGATCTTGTCGATCAGGCCCATCGCCTTCAGGCGGTGCGCGGTCAGGCCCAGGGCGTCGGCCGCGTCGGAGGCGCGCTCCGAGGTCTTCCACAGGATCGAGGCGCAGCCTTCCGGCGAGATCACCGAATAGGTCGCGTATTGCAGCATCAGCACCGCGTCGCCGACGGCGATCGCCAGCGCGCCGCCCGAGCCGCCTTCGCCGATGATGGTGGCGATCAGCGGCACTTTCAGCTCGGCCATGACGTAGAGGTTATGGCCGATCGCTTCCGACTGGCCGCGCTCTTCGGCGTCGATGCCCGGGAAGGCGCCCGGCGTGTCGACGAAGGTGAAGATCGGCAGGTTGAACTTTTCCGCCAGCTTCATCAGGCGCATGGCCTTGCGGTAGCCTTCGGGTTTCGGCATGCCGAAGTTGCGCATCGCGCGCTCCTTCGTGTCGCGGCCCTTCTGGTGGCCGATGACCATGCAGGCCTGGCCGTTGAAGCGCGCCAGGCCGCCGATGATCGACTGGTCGTCCGCGAAGGTACGGTCGCCGTGCAGCTCGTGGAAGTCGGTGAAGATCGCGTTCACGTAGTCCATGGTGTAGGGACGTTGCGGATGACGCGCGATCTGGGAAACCTGCCACGGCGTGAGCTTGGCGTAGATATCCTTCGTCAGTTGCTGGCTCTTCTTGGCCAGGCGGTCGATCTCTTCCGAGATGTCGACGGCCGAATCGTCCTGGACGAAGCGAAGCTCTTCGATCTTGGTATCGAGCTCGGCGATCGGCTGCTCAAAACTGAGGAAAGTTGTTTTAGTCATTGTACCTCCGGGTTGTTCTTGTGCCGCGGCGCCGGGGCTGCCTGCGGGCTTGGCGCATCATGCTGTGCTGTTCGTTCGGCGCTATTTTACCGTACCCTAGACCGTATCGGACGCGGCATCGGCCCCGCTGACGGGGTCCAGGCTGCGCCACAGGTACCAGGTGGCCACCGTGCGCCACGGCTCCCAGTTTGCCGCCACTTCGCGCGCATCGCTGCGCGAGACCGGCTCGCCGGAGAAATAGTTCTGGCTGATGCCCTGGATCAGGCCGGCGTCGTCCAGGGGCAGGACGTTCGGCCGGAGCAGATTAAATATCAAAAACATCTCCGCTGTCCAGCGGCTGATGCCGCGGATGCGGACCAGTTCGGCGATCACCGCCTCGTCGTCCATCTGCGACCACAGGTTGGCGTGCACGCGCTTGGCCTTGAAATGGTCGGCCAGGTCGAGGATGTATTCGGTCTTGCGCTTGGACAGGCCGCAGGCGCCGAGCTGCTCGGCGCCGAGCTTGATGATCTGGCTCGGCGTCATCTTCGGGCAGGCCTGGCCGAGCTTGGTCCAGGCGGCGTCGGCGGCTTTCGGCGTGACCTGCTGGCCGACGATCGAGCGCGCCAGCGTGGTGAAGGGGTCGGGATGGCCTTTCAGGTGCATGTCGCCGAATTGCGGGATGAGGCGCTTCATGATGCGGTCGCGCCGCATCAGTTCCGCTTTCGCCTCCGCCCAGTACGCCGGAACCTCGAGCTCCGGCGTGTCAAGGCCGCGCTTGTCCTGTTCCGCTGCCATTATGCGCGACGCCAGTTCGTCGTCCCGTCCGGCTTGTCTTCGAGGATGATCCCGGCAGCAGTCAGTTCGGTGCGGATGCGGTCGGCGTCCGCGAAGTTGCGCGCCTTCTTGGCGGCGGCGCGCTCGGCGATCAGGCCGGCGATGCGGGCCTCGTCCAGGCCGCCCTCGCCCGCCTCGGTGCCA
>DNCF01000230.1:0-1856 GCA_003484545.1 Massilia sp.
CTGGCGTCCCACGAAAAACGGCGTGCCTGTGCCAGGCCGTGCGCGCGCAGGTCGGCCTGGCGGCCGGGATCGCCCAGCACCTGCGCGATGCCGGCGCTGATGGCCGCGGTGCTGGCCGGGTCGAACAAGGCGTCGGCACGGCCGATCACCTCGGGGATGCTGCTCGTGTTCGAGCCGATCACCGGCGCGCCGCAGGCCATCGCCTCCAGCGCAGGCAGCCCGAAGCCTTCGTGCAGCGACGGGAAGACGAACAGCGCCGTGCAGTTATACAGGGCCACCAGGTCGTCGTCGGGGACGAAGCCGGTCAGCACCAGGTCGTCGCCGGCGAGTCCCAGCTTCGCGGCCAGGCGCTGCAGGCGCTGGCGGTCCGCGTCCTGGATGCTGCAGACGACCGCCAGCTGGTAGCCCTGGCGCAGGACGGCCGGCAGCATGGCGTAGGCTTCGACCAGGCCTTCGATGTTCTTGCGGTAGTCGATGCCGCCGGTGTACATGATGAACTGGCGTGTCAGGCCGTAGCGCGACAGCAGTTGGGCCCGTGCCTCGGGCGCGAGCGCGAGCGGCCGGAACATGGTGTCCACGGCGGAAGAGATGTTGACCACGCTGTCGGGCGCCAGTTGCAGGAGGTCGATCGCCTCCTGGCGTGCCGAGCCCGAGATCGCCAGCAGCAGGTCGGCGTTCTTCAGGCTCTCGAGCTTGCGGTAGTACCAGGCCGCGACATTCGGGTCGCTCAGGTAGCGTTCCTTGCGCATCAGCGGGATCAGGTCGTAGAGCGTGACCGCGGCGCCGGAGCGCCCCTCGCCATGCAGCACCGAGGCGACCGAGTTGTCGCTCAGCCCCTCGAACAGGCTGGCGACGTGGACGACGTCGGGCCGCAGGCTGGCCAGGTAGCGTTCGCGGATCCGTTCGGCCGCGCGCACGCGCCCGGCATTGCGCGGATCGACCTCGCTGACCGGCAGCGGCGTCGCGAAGCTGCTGATCTGCGATTGCGGCAATAGTTGGCCGAAGGTCTTGCGCAGCGCCTCGGCGCTGTCGGGATAGGCTTCGTTCAGGACGATGCGCAGGTCGTGCCCGGCCGGATTGCGCGCCATGGCCAGCGCCAGGGCGATCGAGTAACGGCCTATGCCGCGGTGCATGCTGGAAGCCTGGCATGCCTGCAGGTCGAGGATGATGCGCATGAGGAAAGCTTACGGTGTACGGGCCTGGTCGATCGCGCGCCGCAGGTCCTGCAGTACCTGGCGCGCGCTTTCGGTGAGTTCGGCTTCGTCGGCCAGCACTGGCGGCAGGGTTTGCCAGTCGCTGCGGCGCGAGTTGGCAATGGCTGCGCGCACGCGGCCGGCGACGCCGGGGAAGCGGTAGATCTGCCGCCGCAGGAATTCGTCGAGGCGCGGGCGTGCCACGATGAAGGCGACCGCGCGCGGTCTCGTGCGCCGGACGCACGCTGGCGGCGCCGGCGGCGAACTGGAGCTCGGCCATGGTGAGCAGCGCACGCCGCGCGCCGTCCCACAGGAAGTCGTTCAGCGGGTAGTCGAGCACGCCGGCGCCGTCCTTGAGCTGGACGGCGCCGCCCGGCGAATCGGCGTGGAAGCCGTCGCGCAGCAGCGCCAGCATGCCCTGGATATGCGGGAACTGGCGCATCATGGCGGCGTGGTCCTGGCCGAAGCCGTTCATGGTGGTCGACAGCAGCACCGGGTGCAGCGGCGGCGCTTCGAGCTTGTAGCCGATCGGGCCGTCGATCGGCGCGGTCTGCAGGAAGTGGTCGGAATACACGGTCTGCGGCGCGCCGGCCCAGGCGTCCACGCGCTGCGGGAAGATGCCGGCCGAGATCAGGGTCGGATGCAGGAAGGTGCGCTTGCCGA
>DNCF01000230.1:2125-2433 GCA_003484545.1 Massilia sp.
GCAGGAAGGTGCGCTTGCCGAGCAGGCCCTCGGGATCGGGCGCGTTCGAGCGCATCAGCAGCGCCGGCGAATTGATGGCGCCGCCGGCGACGACGAAGTGCTTCGCGCGCAGGCGCAGGGTGCGGCCGCTGGGCGCGACGCCGTCCGGTTGCAAGGCGATGCACAGCAGCTCGTCGGCGCGGTCGCCCTGGAACACGAAGCGTTCGGCGCGGGCGCGCGTGACCAGCACCGCGCCATGGTCGAGGGCCGAGGGAATGGTGGTGACCAGCATCGACTGCTTGGCATTCGTCGGGCAGCCCATGCCGCAA
>DNCF01000230.1:2712-3000 GCA_003484545.1 Massilia sp.
GTCGGGCAGCCCATGCCGCAATAGCCGAGGTTCCAGCAAGCGCGCACGTTACGGCGGATGAGGCCGGACGAGATGCCGAGCTTGTCGGCCCCGCGCCTGAGCAGGTCGTTGTTCTCGTTCGGCGCCGCCTGCCAGTCGCTCACGTTCAGGCGGCCCTCGATCATGGCGAACCAGCGCGCCATGGTTTCGATGTCGTAGCCGGCCAGCGCGAAGTTGGCGCGCCAGTAGTCGAGCGTGGCCGTGGGCGTGCGAAAGCTCGAGGTCCAGTTGACGGTGGTCGAGCCGCCC
>DNCF01000453.1 GCA_003484545.1 Massilia sp.
GCGCCGAAAAGGCGGCCGCGCGCCGCTCGCGCCTGACCCCGACCAGAATCGACGCGCCGCCGAAGATCCGCGTGCCCGAGAGCGACGAGCCCGAATTTGTCCGCCGCAGCCGCCAGCAGGAGCAGAGCGGCCGCACGCGCAAGATCGCCATGCTGGCCGGCTCGGTCGTGCTGCTGCTGATCCTGGTCGCGCAGGGCGCGATCACCTTCCGCAATGCCCTGGCCGCGCGCTTCCCGGCCGCCAAGCCGGCGCTGGTCTCGAGCTGCGCGGTGCTCGGCTGCCGCGTCGAGCTGCCGGCCCAGATCGACAACCTCGTCATCGAGACCGGCGAACTGACCACCCTCGGCGGCGGCGCCTATGCCTTTACCACCTTGCTGCGCAACCAGGGCCCGGTGGCCCAGGCTTGGCCGAGCCTGGAACTGTCCCTGACCGACGCCAACGACAAGCCGCTGGTGCGCCGCGTGTTCGCGCCGCGCGACTATCTCACGACAGATACACCGATGGCCAATGGCCTGGCGCCGCGCGTCGAACAAGCGATCAAGCTCCACTTCCGCGTGGACGACCTTCAACCATCCGGCTACCACATCGCCGTTTTCTACCCCTGACAGAACATGACCCACCCTACCCTGATCTGCGGATCGCTGGCATTCGACAAGATCATGCAGTACCACGGCCGTTTCGCCGACACCCTGCTGGCTGAC
Organism: Massilia sp.; assembly: GCA_003484545.1. Taxonomy (GTDB): domain Bacteria; phylum Pseudomonadota; class Gammaproteobacteria; order Burkholderiales; family Burkholderiaceae_D; genus Telluria. Next base: position 702 of record DNCF01000453.1, read on the forward strand.
CAGCTGCACCGCGTGAACGTCTCCTTCCTGGTGCCGACCCTGCGCACCGAATACGGCGGCTGCTCGGCCAACATCGCCTATAACCTGAAGCTGCTCGGCGGCGATCCGCTGATCATGGCGACCATCGGCCAGGACGGCGCCGACTACCTCGAGCGCCTGCGCAACTTCGGCATCAAGACCCGCGCCATCAAGACCATTGGCGACGCCTACACCGCCCAGTGCTTCGTGACGGCCGACCAGGACAACAACCAGATCAACGCCTTCCACCCGGGCGCGATGCAGTTCTCGCACGAGAACAACGTCGCCGACTGCGGTCCGCTGCGCGTGGCGATCATCGCCCCGGACGGCCGCGACGGCATGCTCAAGCACGCGCGCGACTGCGCCGCGCTGGGCATCCCCTTCATGTTCGACCCGGGCCAGCAGCTGCCGATGTTCAGCGGCGACGAGCTGCTCGCCTTCATCGACCAGGCGACCTACCTGGCGGCGAACGACTACGAGTTCGAGATGATCATGGACCGCACCGGCCTGACGCTGCAAGACATCGCATCGCGCCTGGACGCGCTGATCGTCACCCGTGGCGAAAAAGGTTCCGAGATCTACGCCGGCGGCGAGCGCTACGACATTCCGGCGGTGCCGGCGACGGCCGTGGTCGACCCGACCGGTTGCGGCGACGCCTACCGCGCCGGCCTGCTGTACGGCATCGCGCAAGGCTACGACTGGAAGACCAGCGGCCGCATCGCCAGCCTGCTCGGCTCGATCAAGATCGGCCACCAGGGCGGCCAGAACCACAGCTTCACCCCCGCCGAGGTTGCCGACAAATTCGAAGCCGCCTTCGGCTACCGTTTTAAATAAGCCGATACGCGATCGTAGGGTGGGCACCCTGTGCCCACGCGTTACGCGCTTGGCACCTGGCCACGTACCGCAACGCTTCGCCCCACCGCCAAGCGTGAGCCACGAAACGCAAGACAAAAAAATGGGCAGCCTCGGCTGCCCATTTTCACATCCAATAATCCATTCAATACGGCCCCGGAATCAGCATCCGCAGCACGTACAGCGCAATCTGCAGCAGCAGCACCGCCACCAGCACCGACAGGTCCAGCCCGCCGATCGGCGGCACCACGCGGCGAATCGGCCGCAGCAGCGGATCGTTCAGCGCGTGCACGAAGGGCGCCAGCGGCGCATGGGGATTCACCCAGCTGAAGATCGCCTCGATGATCAGGAGCGCCACGAAGCCGTAGATGATCCACTTCACGAAGCGCGCCAGCGCCAGCAGGAACACGTCCTGCCCGCTCGCCCCGACCAGCAGGTAGATGCAGGTGGCCAGCAGCACGACCAGGAAGGCGCCGAGCAGGCTCGCCCAGTCGTAGCCGCCGGCGCCCGGCACCACGCGGCGCAGCGGCTTGACCAGCCAGTCGCTCAGTGTGAACGTGAACTGTGCCACGGACGCCGGGGGACGCACCCGGATGGCCTGCATCCAGAAACGCAGAAGCAGCACCGCGCCCAGCACGCTGGCGGCGGTATCGACGATCAACTGAAGAATGGGCAGCACGAGGACTCCTTGAGATGAAAACCTATTTCGGTAGGAATGGCTGCTGCGAGCAAGCCGTCAGCGTTCAGCCTACTGAAATAGATTCGAAAAAAAACCGCTGTGCGACGATATCACACAGCGGTATTTTGCCCTAAGCGGGCGCGAGTTGTCGTTACGGACGGCTGCTGGTCGGGAACGGCCATGCGGCGGCCGGCGCCAGCACGGTCTTCGCGGCCGGTGCAGGTGCGGCCGGCTTGGCTTCGCCGCTCGCTTCTTGCGAAGCTTGCTTGGCTGCTGCCTGCGGCTTGGCTTCGGTTTCCTTGGCTGCCTTCTTGGCTGCCGGCTTCTTGGCTGCAGGCTTGGCCGCCGCTTCCGGCTTGGCCTCGGCCTTCGCTTCCGGCTTCGCTTCAGCCTTGGCTTCCGGCTTCGCTTCGGCCTTCATTTCAGGCTTGGCTTCGGCCTTGACTGCCGGTGCTGCCGGCTTGGCCGCGGTTGCCGCTTCCGGCTTGGCTTCGGCCTTCATTGCGGTCTTGGCTGCCGGCTTGGCTGCGGTCTTGGTTGCTGCGGTCTTGGCCGGAGCCTTGGCTGCGGTCTTGGTCGCTGCGGTCTTGGCCGGTGCCTTGGCGGCGGTCTTGGTTGCTGCGGCTTTGGCCGGCGCTTTCGCTGCAGTCTTGGTTGCGGCTGCCTTGGCCGGCGCTTTTGCTGCGGTCTTGGTTGCGGCTGCCTTGGCCGGAGCCTTGGCTGCGGTCTTGGTCGCGGCTGCCTTGACCGGAGCTTTCGCTGCGGTCTTGGTCGCCGCTGCCTTGGCCGGAGCTTTTGCTGCGGTCTTGGTCGCGGCTGCCTTGGCCGGAGCTTTCGCTGCGGTCTTGGCTGCCGACTTTGCCGGAGCTTTCGCAGCGGTCTTGGTCGCTGCCTTGGCCGGAGCCTTTGCCGCGGTCTTGGCTGCCGATTTGGCCGGAGCCTTTGCCGCGGTCTTGGCTGCCGACTTGGCGGACGTCTTCGCAGACGTCCCCTTCGCTGCGGTCTTCGCTGCTGCTTTGGCCGGAGCCTTCGCTGCGGTCTTGGTCGCTGCCTTGGCCGGAGCCTTTGCTGCGGTCTTGGTCGCTGCCTTGGCCGGAGCCTTCGTTGCGGTCTTGGCTGCCGACTTGGCCGGAGCTTTGGCGGCGGTCTTGGTTGCGGCTGCTTTTGCCGGAGCCTTCGCTGCGGTCTTGGTTGCTGCTGCCTTAACCGGAGCCTTTGCTGCGGTCTTGGCTGCCGACTTGGCCGGAGCTTTTGCTGCGGTCTTGGCCGGAGCCTTCGCTGCGGTCTTGGTTGCTGCTGCCTTAACCGGAGCGGCAGCTTTCTTTGCAGCCGGTTTAGCGGCGGCCTTGGTTGCCGCTGCTTTTGCTACCGGCTTGGCTGCAGCTTTCTTTGCTGCTGGCTTGGCTGCAGGTGCTGCGGCTTTCTTTGCTGCCGGTTTCGCAGCCGGTTTAGCGGCGGCCTTCGCCGGGGTCTTCGCAGCCGGCTTGGCGGCGGTTGCCGACTTCTTGGCCGCGACTGGCTTTTCTGCTGCGGCGGTCTTTGCGGCCGACTTGGCGGCAGTCTTCGCTGCCGGTTTTGCTGCTGGTTTCTTAGCGGCTGTTGCCATTTTTATTCTCCTTCTCTGCGATGAGAAAATACGCTACAAGGTTTAAACCCGTCCGAACGTTTCTTGCGTCGGGCGAATTATTCATCGGCACAAACCGGTCGGTTACTGCCAATGAATACGGCACCAGCTGAACTGCTGCAACTCCTCACAATTGCAGCGCTTCAGCCAACGTCGCAGGACACTCACTCTTCCAGCTGTTTTTCACATCGCTACCCTTGCGGGCGCGAAAAGAAAAAGCCGCCTTGCCTGAACGCGATCAGGCAGTGCGGCTTGTTCTTTTCGCTGCGCTTAAGTGCATACTGATTGAATCAGCGTCCCATTATTCGATCGGTTTTGTTTGCCGGTGAGCATGCAAAAAAATCCATGTTCACACTTTGACAAATTCAATCACGTAAAGTACACGAAAACCTTGTCAGTGCGCAACCCGCACACATGAATTTCACTCTATTGGACAGCGCCGCAACGCTTTGTGCGTCAAAGGAAGCCTGATTTCATCGGCAAATCTCACAAATCGCGTTTGCGCACAGGTGCGCACGATTGAAACGGCTGCGTGCACCGGAATAAAAAAAGCCCGACGATTTCTCGTCGGGCTTTCGCATTCGCTGTCGCTGTCGCGACGATCAATCCCAGCTCAGCGCACCGCCGGTCTGGTACTCGGTCACGCGGGTCTCGAAGAAGTTACGCTCCTTCTTCAGGTCGATCATTTCGCTCATCCACGGGAACGGGTTTTCTTCGTTCGGGAACAGCGGATCGAGGCCGATCTGCACGGCGCGGCGGTTGGCGATGAAGCGCAGGTAGCCCTTGAACATCGGGGCGTTCAGGCCCAGCACGCCACGCGGCATGGTGTCTTCGGCGTAGCGGTATTCGAGGTCGACCGCCTGCAGGAACAGTGCCTTCAGCTCTTCGCGGAATTGGGCGGTCCACAGCTGCGGATTTTCCATCTTGATCGTGTTGATCAGGTCGATGCCGAAGTTCACGTGCATCGACTCGTCGCGCAGGATGTACTGGTACTGCTCGGCGGCGCCGGTCATCTTGTTCTGGCGGCCCAGCGCCAGGATCTGGGTGAAGCCGACGTAGAAGAACAGGCCTTCCATCAGGCAGGCGAAGACGATGATCGACTTCAGCAGCTTCTGGTCGTTTTCCAGGGTGCCGGTCTTGAATTCAGGATCGGTCAGGACGTTGATGAACGGGATCAGGAACTGGTCCTTGTCGTGGATCGACGGGATCTCGTTGTAGGCATTGAAGATCTCGCGCTCGTCCAGGCCCAGCGACTCGACGATGTACTGGTAGGCGTGGGTGTGGATCGCCTCTTCGAAGGCCTGGCGCAGCAGGTACTGGCGGCATTCCGGCGCGGTGATGTGGCGGTAGGTGCCCAGCACGATGTTGTTCGCGGCCAGCGAGTCGGCGGTAACAAAAAAGCCCAGGTTGCGCTTGACGATGCGGCGCTCGTCCTCGGTCAGGCCGTTCGGGTTCTTCCACAGCTCGATGTCGCGCTGCATGTTCACTTCCTGCGGCATCCAGTGGTTGGCGCAGCCGGCCAGGTACTTGTCCCAGGCCCACTTGTACTTGAACGGCACCAGCTGGTTGACGTCGGTCTTGCCGTTGATGATGCGCTTATCGTCGGCGTTGACGCGCTTGGCGACGTCGGCGGCGCTGGCGCCTTCCGGAGTCACTGCGGGAGTGCCCGCGACAGGAGCGCGCGGCGCGCTGGTTGGTTCATCGTCCCATGACAACATAATGTTTCCTTCCGAATTCTTGCAAAGCAGCGCCCGGCGCGAGGCCGGGCGAACGGTTTAACTATTTAATGGATGACGTGCAGCTTATTGGCAAGCTTCGCACTCGTCGAAGCCGGCATCGCCCGGACGCAGGTAGCAGGCCGCGCCTTCCACGACATCCGGAGCAGCGCCTGCAGCAGCGGCTGGCGCCGATGCTGCGGTCGCTGCCGCCGCTGCCGGTGCGGCGTGTCCCGTCAAGCCGCCCGAGACCGGCACCGCGTTCAGCGCGCCGGTACGGGTGGTCGACTTCTCCATGTGCGTCGCCGCGATGGTGCGCAGGTAGTAGGTGGTCTTCAGGCCGCGCAGCCATGCCAGCTTGTACGTCTCGTCCAGCTTCTTGCCCGATGCGCCGGCCATGTAGATGTTCAGCGACTGGGCCTGGTCGATCCACTTCTGGCGGCGCGATGCCGCTTCCACCAGCCACTTCGGCTCGACTTCGAACGCGGTGGCGTAGATGTCGCGCAGGTCCTGCGGCACACGGTCGATCTTCGAGAGCGAGCCGTCGAAGTACTTCAGGTCGGCGATCATCACCTCGTCCCACAGGTCGCGTGCCTTCAGGTCGCGCACCAGGTAGGAGTTGATCTCGGTGAATTCGCCCGACAGGTTCGACTTCACGTACAGGTTCTGGAAGGTCGGCTCGATGCAGGCCGACACGCCGATGATGTTCGAGATCGTCGCGGTCGGGGCGATCGCCACGCAGTTCGAGTTACGCATGCCGAACTGCTTGATGCGCTCGCGCACCACGGTCCAGTCCATCGATTCGCTGGTGTCCTGCTCGAGGTAGCCGCCGCGTTCCTCGGCCAGCAGCTTGATCGAGTCCTGCGGCAGGATGCCGCGGTCCCACAGCGAACCTTCGTAGGTCTCGTAGCGGCCGCGCTCTTCGGCCAGTTCGGTCGACGCCAGGTAGGCGTAGTAGCAGACGGCTTCCATCGACTTGTCGGCGAACTCGACGGCCTTTTCCGAGGCGAACGGCACGCGCATCATGTGCAGGCAGTCCTGGTGGCCCATGATGCCCATGCCGACCGGGCGGTGGCGCAGGTTCGAGTTGCGCGCCTTTTCCACGGCGTAGTAGTTGATGTCGATCACGTTATCCAGCATGCGCATCGCGGTGCGGATGGTCTTCTGCAGCTTGACGTGGTCCAGGCCATCGCCCTTCATGTGCTGCGGCAGATTCACCGAGCCCAGGTTGCAGACGGCGATCTCGTCGGCGCTGGTGTTCAGGGTGATCTCGGTGCACAGGTTCGACGAGTGCACGACGCCGATGTGCTGCTGCGGCGAACGGATGTTGCACGGATCCTTGAAGGTGATCCATGGGTGGCCGGTTTCGAACAGCATCGACAGCATCTTGCGCCACAGGTCGAGCGCTTCGACTTTCTTGTACACGGTCATTTCGCCGCGCGCCGCCTTGGCTTCGTAGGCGACGTACGCCTCTTCGAAGGCACGGCCGACCTTGTCGTGCAGGTCAGGCGTCTCGCTCGGCGAGAACAGGCTCCAGTGGCCCTTTTCCATCACGCGCTTCATGAACAGGTCCGGGATCCAGTTCGCGGTGTTCATGTCGTGGGTGCGGCGGCGGTCGTCGCCGGTGTTCTTGCGCAGGTCGAGGAATTCCTCGATGTCCATGTGCCAGGTTTCCAGGTAGGCGCAGACCGCGCCCTTGCGCTTGCCGCCCTGGTTCACCGCCACGGCGGTGTCGTTGACCACTTTCAGGAACGGCACCACGCCCTGCGATTTGCCGTTGGTGCCCTTGATGCGCGAGCCCAGCGCGCGGACCGGGGTCCAGTCGTTGCCCAGGCCGCCGGCGAACTTCGACAGCAGCGCGTTTTCCTTGATGGCGTCGTAGATGCCTTCCAGGTCGTCGCCGACGGTGGTCAGGTAGCACGACGACAGCTGCGAACGGCGGGTGCCCGAGTTGAACAGGGTCGGGGTCGAGCTCATGAAGTCGAACGACGACAGCAGGTTGTAGAACTCGATGGCGCGCTCTTCGCGTTCGGTTTCGCGCAGGGCCAGGCCCATCGCGACGCGCATGTAGAAGGCCTGCGGCATCTCGATGCGGGTTTCGCGCACGTGCAGGAAATAGCGGTCGTACAGGGTCTGCAGGCCGATGTAGCCGAACTGCAGGTCGCGGTCGGCGACGATGGCCTTCGCCAGGCGCTCGAGGTCGAACTTGCCCAGCTCTTCGTCGAGCAGCTCGTTGGCGATGCCCTTGGCGATGTATTGCGGGAAGTAGGTGACGTACTCGGCGGCAGCCTTGGCTTGCGGAACTTCCTTGCCGAAGACTTCCTTGCGGATGGTGTGCAGCAGGATGCGCGCGGTCACCTGGCTGTAGGCCGGGTCCTTTTCCATCAGGGCGCGGGCGGCCAGGATGGCGGACTTGTGCAGTTCCTCGACCGGCACGCCGTCGTACAGGTTCTTCAGGGTCTCGGCGACGATGGCGTCGGCGTCGACGTGCTTTTCCAGGCCGGCGCAGGCGGCGTTCACCAGGCCGTGGACGGCGTCCATGTCCAGCGGCAGGCGCTGGCCGTTGTCGACCACGTGGATCTGCGGCGCCTGCAGGGCGGCACCACCGGCCGCTTCCTTGGCGGCGCGGCGCTCTTCCATCTGCTTGGCGCGGTACAGCACGTAGGCGCGCGCGACATCGTGCTCGCCCGAGCGCATCAGCGACAGTTCAACCTGGTCCTGCACGTCTTCGATGTGGAAGGTGCCGCCGTTCGGCTGGCGGCGCACCAGGGCGGCGACCACGTTGTTGGTCAGCTCTTCCACCAGGTCGCGGATGCGGGCCGAAGCGGCGCCCTGGCCGCCGGCGACCGCCAGGAAGGCCTTGGTCATCGCGACCGAGATCTTGTTCGGCTCGAAAGGCACGACGGCGCCGTTGCGGCGGATGATGCGGTAGTCGCCGCGCGCGGCGATCTCGGCTGCGTTATTGCCGCCGGCTGCCGCTCCTGGTGCCGCTTGCGGGTGGATTGAAATGTCTTGGGATGTCTGCATTGAGCCTCCAGGAAGGGCAGTCGTGCTGCCGCCGGTTATTTCCAATGGACCGCCCGCGCGTGCGAGCGTCCAACGATGATGTAAAAAGCGAAAAGAGTCTCCGCCAGCCGGGCAACGCCAAGCCGGGCAATATTGTTGCCTACGGATATTTAATGCATATGAAGCAAATGCGAAGCGATGCGATACTGCTGGGCTAGCGGTTCCCGGTCAGCTGCCTGCGCCGCTCCTCGGAGGGACTGGGCCAGGGCTGGGCTACCGGGTCTTACTGCTGACTCCGCTACCACTATATCTAGTGTTGCGTGTTGAGATGGGACTAATTGTAGTACCTGCGCGCGCAGCCGTGCAAGTGAATAAATTCTCAATTTCTGGCGTTTTTTGGACGCGCACCTCTTGACATTCTGGGCTCTGCCGAATGATGGGCAGTTGCAGGTTAGTAAGCACTAACACGCTGCTCAAAGCTTGTTCAGGCGTCTTATTTGGTACTCAACAACGGTGTAGGCCGCATCGTTTTGCACTGGCGAAAAGGCAACACTTTTTTACAAGCATCAACGCAAGGTGGGCGGCTGTACCCAGGTCTCGGCATCCCGTCGACGCGTGCGCCGCCCACGCGTTCAGCTCACGATTGAAACCACGCTGCGGCTGTTCGTCGCACTGTTGAACGCGTGGGCGGCACCACCGTCGCCTGTATGCATCCCGGCGGGTGCAGCCGCCCACCTTACATCGCCGTTCCGCCCGACGCCGATGGCGCCCGCACGCATTCGCCCAGGCTATTGTCCCAGCGCCCGCCTCGACGCAGTCGCGCACATTCGATTCGTGCTTCATCTACATCAGCGCGGCAATGAGCGCGATGGCCAGGGCTGCATAACGCAAGAGTTTCGGCATGTCAGTTCCCAGCGTATGAATGTCGGGTTCGGCATCTGATTGCCGTATGTACAAAGCAGGATACTCACGCTGCTCGGCCGCACCTTCCATACTAAAATTAATAGTGCAACGCCGAGCCAAAATGTATTTCGACCCAAAAACTTTGAAACAAACCTGCCAGTTCAATTGATTAGACAACTGCGCCATAGCAAAACTAAAGTCAAACTTGGAACTGCACACCTTATACATTCATTATCAAATCGGCCTCAAGGCGCATAATTAAGGGATCCAAAAAGCAACGTGCCAACGCCGTATACTCCTTGTCACCAAGCAGTTCATTGTTACGCATATCCTCTAAAAGTACGCGCTTTAAAACTGGATTTTTCGCCTTGTGGCAGGACTCCACCAAAGCAGCAAGATAATCAATCTTCTCCTTCCGCTTTTCAAAAAGAGGCGTACGATTTAAATCCAATAAAATCTCTGTCAGTTTAGCCGCCTCAGAGCCCGGCCAGGTCATCAGCAAAGGGCCAGCAAAGTAGAAATGCTTTGCAGGATCCACCAAATACGGATCGATAAAAACATGTTCGTTAATGACATTCGCGCCCTTTTGTGTATTGCAAATATCACATGCTAAAGTCAAATTCTCCCAGTCGAAGGATTTTTCTGGAGTCGACGACTTCGGAATAATATGCTCAATATCTCCATACGCAATATGAGTTAATTTGCTTTCGCAGTAAGCGCATTTTCCAGCTGTTTCCTTTATTAACTCTTGCTTGATTTCTGGATGACGATATCGCCCTTTTTCCGCATCCGTTGGCTTTTCTCCAGAATGAATTTTACTCAACAGCGCCGCCGTCCATTCAGCGCTCTTTTCTATAAGAATATTTGGAGCAGCGCCTTTCTCTAGCTTAATCATTCGGGCGCTCCGCCTTTTCGATCAGTTTTGACAGTGAATCTGCGTAAAACTCTGCGCAACCGATATTTGCGAGCGAAACTCGAAGAGAGTGCAATGTCTCAGCACTAAAGGGGAGATCACGGTGCTCATCAGTAATCCGTTTAACCTCATCCTCAACCCACGCAGGAACAGTCGCAGGGACCCCTAGCACTTCTCGCAAGATCTCACTTGCTGTGCCTGCACGGTTTATATTGTCTAACTCCTGACTAACAACTCTTCTAGCTCGGCTATTTCTCCACGAAATCTCATCATCGGTCAGATTTTCTTCTCCTCCCTCACTTTCGATATTCATATAATCGAGCACGTACACTCGCGAATCTTTTACAGACGAAACCATAAAAGGACTATGCGTAGCTATGATAAACTGAACCTGTGGAAATGCATCTAGCAAGTTTGCCATTAATGATCTTTGCATCGATGGATGTAAGTGATTTTCTGGTTCATCGATGGTAACTACAAATTCTTTATCTCCTGGCTCAGCAAGCAAAGACATCGAAAAAATGTGAATTTGCCAAGCTAAATCAATAAGAGCCATAATCCCACCAGAAGAGGCATCAAGAAGAAAATCTCCTGATTCAGTCACCAAGACCACCTCCGGTGTGCGAATCGAAATTCGGATGAACCCTAAACTTTTTGGCAAGACCTTTTTTAGTATCTCACTAAAACCCAGAAAGGCATCTAAGACAACCCTATTACCTTTAACATATTGATTTCCAGCGCCAAATGTCGCCATCGAAATTAGGCTCTCTTTTAGGCGATATGTAGGCGAAAATTGGGAATGTGTACCAGTCCATCTCTTCAATGTCTCAGAATGATAATGGGAATAGGCTTTTTGTGGGTCGATTACATTCGTCGGAATATTGAGAACTTGTTGATAAACAGGAAGTGGTCGATGAGAGGCGATGAAAAGACCATGCACCTCCTTTGGGTTTTGTAGGTGAAGGTGATACTGAGGCTGCCTAGGGTCTTCAATAACGTATAAATTACTCTCTGCGCCATTGGCATAAGAAAGTGAGCCGACGACGACGCTATTATCGTTTGGATTTAAATTTCGACGCCCAAAGCGCCCGATTAGATACTTTAAATATCCGCTCTTTTTTTCATGAATAGGAGTAGAAAGGTAAGTACGATTCCATCCAAAATGTTGGGAGAAAATATTCAAAAGTGTACTTTTCCCAGAGCCGTTTGCACCGGTAATAACCGTTAGGCGTGGATGCAGTTTAATTTCGGCCGAGCGAAATTGCCTCCAGTTCCGCACCTTAAGTTCTTTAAACGATCCACTGCGCTGACTCTCCACATTATCTCCCTAACGAATATTAATATTATCTGTTTAACTCTAAACTTCCGGTGCCTGGATGTCCAGCTTCTGCATCTGGTAACGCAACTGGCGTACGCTGATGCCGAGCAGGCTGGCGGTCCTGGTGCGGTTGAATTGGGTCTGCTGCAGCGCACGCTGGATGATGTCGCGCTCGACCTGCTCCAGGTAGGCCGGCAGGTTGCTCGGCAGGCTGTCGGGACCCAGCGCCACCGGCGCGCCCGGCGCCGGCAGCGG
>DNCF01000349.1 GCA_003484545.1 Massilia sp.
GCCGGCGTGACCAGGGTCGGGCCGGTGAAGCGCACCCCGCCGTGCACGACGCGATGCCCGGCCGCGACCAGCCGCTGGCCTTCGCCGTGGCTGCGCAGGAAGTCGCCGATCCAGGCGATCGCGCCGTCGTGGCCGAGCTGGGTGCCTGGCGCCCAACGATGCTCTTCGTGGCGGTCGCCGGCCGCGTTCGAAATGATGAAGTGCGGTTCGGTGTACAGGCTCTCGACCTGGCCCCGCAGCAGCAGTTGGGGCGCGCTGCCGCCAGCGTCGTAGCCGCGGAACTTCAGGCTCGAGGAGCCGGCGTTCAGGACCAGGATCAGGTCGGCCATGGCGTCACCCGATTGGCTGCTGTTCGCGCCGCGCCCTGGCCACCAGCACCGCCACCGCGCAGGACGCGCGCCGGGTCATGACCGAATCGGCGCGGCTGGTCAGGATGATCGGCACCCGCGCGCCGAGCACGATGCCGGCGGCGTCGGCCGAGGCCAGGAAGGACAGGCTCTTGGCCAGCATGTTGCCCGCTTCCAGGTCCGGCACCATCAGCACATTGGCGCGCCCGGCCACCGGCGAGGCAATGCCCTTGATCCGGGCCGCCTCCGGGTCGATCGCGTTGTCCAGGGCCAGTGGCCCGTCGACCAGGGCGCCGGTCACCTGCTTGCGGTCGACCATCTTGCACAGGGCGGCCGCCTCGATCGTCGAGGGCACCTTCGGATTGATGGTCTCCATCGCCGACAGCACCGCGACCCGCACCTCCTTGAACTGCATGGCGTGGGCGAGGTCGATCGCGTTCTGCAGGATGTCGCGCTTCTCCTCGAGGGTGGGCGCGATGTTCACCGCGGCGTCGGTGATGATCAGCGGGTCCTCGCGGCCCGGCACCGACATCACGAAGCAGTGGCTGACGCGGCGCCCCGTGCGCATCCCGGATTCCTTGCGCACCACCGCGCCCATCAGTTCGTCGGTATGCAGGCTGCCTTTCATCAGCGCCTCGGCCTTGCCCTCGCGCACCAGGTTGACCGCGGCCTCGGCAGCCGCCTGGCTGTAGGGCGCGTCGACCACCGGGTAATCCCCGATCGGGATGCCGTGCTGCTGCGCCACCGCGGCGATGCGCGCGGCCGGTCCGCACAGGATCGGCGCGATCAGGCCCATCTGCGCCGCCTCGATCGCACCTTCGAGCGAACTCTGGTCGCAGGGGTGGACCACGGCGGTCGGCAGCGGCGGCAAGGTCTTGCAGAAGTCGATCAGGCGCTGGTACTTCTCGTGCTTGTTCTCCATGATGGCTCCCCACTCCGGTTCACTTGGCGCCGGCCGCTTCGCGGCGCCGCCTGCCCGTCTCGCGCGGACCGAGCACCTCGCGGATGCGTTCGAGCATGTCGAGCTGCTGGGCGGTGGGCTGCGCCGCCTGCACCCGCTCGTCCGCCATCAGCTTGTCGAGCAGGGTCAGCAGGCGGGTACGGTCGGCGGGATCGGACAGCAGCTGCGGCAGCGAGACGATCGCCTGCTCCGGCTCGTAGCGCGCGATGATTTCCTGCTCCCCACGGATGCGGCGGAACTGGTCCGGCGCCACCTGCGGCAGGTAGGGCGCGTAGTCGCGCGCCAGCTCGTCCTTGGTCTGCAGCCGGGCCAGCGGCAGCGGCTCGTCCTTGCGCATCAGGAGGTAACCGATGCGCGCCACCGCCTCGGGATAACCGCCCTCGGACACCGAGGCCAGCGCCTCCTTCACGAAGGGCAGCTCGCGCGGCTCGGCCGGCGCCGGCAGTGCCGCGCGCTGGCGCCCCGCCAGGTAGGTGAGGTAGGCGTTGGCGTAGACGCCGAAGAAGGCGGCCTCGGTGGCCGCGTCGCGCATCCCGCGGTAGAGGTCGAGCGAGGCGCTGAGGATCTCGGAGCCGGTGCGTTCGAGCTGGCGCAGCGGGTGGTCGTCCTCGACCGCATGGCGTTGCCGGCGCACCGCATCGGCCACTGGACCGAGCCAGGCCAGCCAGGGATTCAGGTCCGACAGCGCCCAGTGCTGCACCCGCAGCGGATGGAAGCGGCGCATCAGGTCGGCCGTGAATTCGTTCGACATCGCCTGCACCACCGGCTGGGCGAACAGCTCGTAGGCGCGCTGGTTGAACTCCGAAATCGCCTCGACCGCCTCGAAGGGCTTCTCGTCGGTGCGCTGGAATCGGTTCAGGCGCTCGGCGACCTCCTCGAGCTGGCGCTCGCGGAATTCGACCACGTATTCGAGCTTGCCGTCGGGGCCGGAGCGCTGGCCGATCTCCATCGCGTACAGGCCCGGGGGGAGGCGCTCGATGGTCTGCAGCACCGACACGATCTGGGAATGCTCCTTCTTCGCCACCTTGCCCGAGACAAAGATGCCCAGGTGGCCGATGTCATGGTGCACGAGGCCGACGATCACCTGGCCGCGCGCCTTGATCTCCTCGGTGCTGCCATAGAGGTCGGCGACCCAGTTGAAAGCCTGCTGCGGCGGCGTGATGTTGTCGCCCATCGAGGCGAACAGGACGATCGGCGAGCGGATCGCGCGCAGGTCGAAGGCGGTGCCGGAGGCCGACTTGACGTCGCCGGTCCAGAGCTTGTTGCCCACAAAAAGATTCTGCGTGATCCACTCGATCTCTTCGCGGTTCATCAGGTAGTAGCCGCCCCACCAGCGCTCGAACTCGAGGAAGCGCGGCGGCTCGGTGTCGATGTTGGCGTACAGGTTGTAATACTTGTCCCAGAGCGAATTGGCCGGGTTCAGGTTTTCGAAGTTCGAGACCAGCCAGGCGCCGTCGAACTTGCCGTTGCCGAGGTCCGCCATGAAGGAGGACAGCCAGGTCCCGCCCAGCATGCCGCCGCTATAGCGCATCGGGTTGTCGCCCTCGCCTTCGCTCCAGGCCCCGCCCCAGTAGGACATCGGGGCGCCGTTGATCACGACCGG
>DNCF01000347.1 GCA_003484545.1 Massilia sp.
TGGCACCGGCGCGGTCGCCGGTGCGGCCGCAGGTTCGGCTGCCAGTGCGGGCGCCGGCGCATCCGACGCCGCCGAGCCGCTGGCGCCGCTGGCTGGCGCCGCGGCCGCGCCTGCCGCCGCCCCCGCGCCTTCGGAAGCGGCCGAGAAGCTGGTCGACCCGCTGATCGACTGCATGATCCCGCTGAAGCTCGACGGCGCCGCGCGCGGCGACAAGATCCTGCCTTCGCTGCTCAAGCTGCGCCGCGTCGGCAACAAGCCGATCCACTTCGTCGGCCTGGCCGTGAGCGGCGAGTGGGAACCGATCGTCCACGGCGGCGTCTACACCGAACTGCAGGCCGGCGTCCAGATGGCGACCCGCACCACGGCCCTGAACGAACTCGAATACTCGGAGCTGGTCACGCGCCTGCGCGCGGTGGCCGACGAGATCGGCGCCGAGCCGGAAGTGCCGGACATGATCGAGGTGATGAGCGATGCGCGCACCCTGCACAAGTTCGTGGCGGGCCACGATGCGCAGCTGGGCGTGAACCTGCGCTCGAACGGCGCGGCGTGGGCGATGACGACCCTGATCGGCGCGCTGGAAAACGCCGGCTTCGACGTGGGGCCGAGCGGCCGCTTCGCGATGCCCGACGGCGCCGGCGGCGTGCTGTTCACGCTGTCGACCAACGTCAACCTCGGCGCCGAGACCACCGACCGCCTGACCCTGCTGCTCGACGTCCCTTGCGTGGCCCCGGCCCGCGACGGCTTCGGCGCCATGGTCAAGTGCGCCAAGGCGCTGGCGCTGCGCCTGGATGCGACCATCGTCGACGACTTCGAGCAGCCGCTGCTCGACGCCGCGCTGGACGAAATCGCCGGCCAGGTCAAGGACTTCTACCAGGAGATGGAAGCGGCCGATATCCCGGCCGGCTCCCCGCGCGCGCTGCGCCTGTTCAGCTGAGGCCGCGATGAGCGAAGCGCAGGATTATCTCGAACGCATGGCGTGGCTGGTGGAGGAACTGAACCGCCACATCTATAACTACCACGTGCTCGACGCGCCGACTATTCCCGACGCCGAGTACGACAGGCTGTTCCGCGAGCTGCAGGAACTGGAAGCGGCGCACCCGGAGGCGGTGTCGAACGACACGCCGACCTCGCGCGTGGGCGCCGCGCCGATTCCCGAGTTCAGGCAGGTCACCCATGCGGTGCCGATGCTCTCGCTGAACAATGGCTTCAGCGATGACGACATCGACAACTTCGACCGCCGCGTGCGCGAAGGACTGGATGCGGGCCAGGTCGACTACGCGGCCGAGCTGAAGTTCGACGGCCTAGCGATGAGCCTGCGCTACGAGAACGGCGTGTTCGTGCAGGCCGCCACCCGCGGCGACGGCTACACCGGCGAGGACGTCACCGCCAACATCCGCACGGTGCGCGTGATCCCGCTGCGCCTGCATGGCGACAATGTGCCCGCGGTGCTCGAGGTGCGCGGCGAAGTCCTGATGTTCAAGCAGGATTTCGAGCGCCTGAACGAGCGTCAGCGCGAGGCCGGCCAGAAGGAATTCGCCAACCCGAGGAACGCCGCCGCCGGCAGCCTGCGCCAGCTCGACGCGCGCATCACGGCCCAGCGCAAACTGCGCTTCTTCGCCTACGGCATCGGCCTGCTGGAAGGCGCCGAGATGCCGGCATCGCACTCTGCCGTGCTGGACTGGCTCGAACGTCTCGGCCTGCCGGTCTCGAAGGAGCGCGCCGTGGTGCGCGGCTGCGAGGGTTTGCTCGGCTACTACCGCAGTATTGGCGAAAAGCGCGGCTCTCTACCTTACGAGATCGACGGCGTGGTCTACAAGGTCGACCGCGTGGCGGACCAGCGCGCGCTCGGTTTCGTCTCGCGCGCGCCGCGTTTCGCGCTGGCGCATAAATTCCCGGCCGAGGAAGCGCTGACCGTGGTGTCGGCGATCGACGTCCAGGTCGGACGCACCGGCGCCATCACGCCTGTCGCTCGACTCGTACCCGTCTCGGTCGGCGGCGTGACCGTCACCAATGCCACCCTGCACAACGAGGACGAGGTGCGGCGCAAGGACGTGCGCATCGGCGACACGGTCGTCGTGCGCCGCGCCGGCGACGTGATCCCGGAAGTATTGTCGGTGGTGCTGGAGCGCCGCCCGACGCCGGAACCGGCCGTGTACACGCTGCCGGCCCAGTGCCCGGTATGCGGTTCGCACGTGGTGCGCGAAGAGGGCGAGGCGGTGGCGCGCTGCTCGGGCGGCCTGACCTGCGCCGCCCAGCGCAAGGAAGCGATCCGCCACTTCGCCGGCCGCCGCATGATGGACATCGAAGGCCTGGGCGACCGCTACATCGACAGCCTGGTCGAATGCAACCTGATCCACGGCGTGGCCGACCTGTACAGGCTCACGCTGGACGACCTGCTCAAGATGAAGCGCCTGGCCGACGAGCGCGACGGCACCACACCCGAGACCGTCAAGCAAGGGAAGGTCGCGACCAAGTGGGCCGACAACCTGCTGGCCGCGATCGAGGCCAGCAAGCGCCCGCCGCTCGAGCGCCTGCTGTTCGCGCTCGGCATCCGCCACGTCGGCGAATCGACCGCGAAGACCCTGGCCGACTGGCTCGGTTCCCTGGCCCTGGTGCGCCGC
>DNCF01000526.1 GCA_003484545.1 Massilia sp.
GCGCAGAAACGGTGCTGCAGGCGAACCTCACCGACCCCGTTCGCGCTGCGTACCAGCGGATGCGGCGACACGCAGCCGTCGGTCCACTCGGCCACCGCGCGATAGCCATCGTTGCGGGGCGTGCCGATGAAGCCGAGGGTGGGGCGCACTTCCTGGCCGACCGTGACGATATCGGGCAAGCCGTTCACCGGGCCGAGCACGGGAGCGTCGCTTCCTGTTTTCCCCGGACGCAGCAGGACCAGCCCCGCGTTCGACGCGGCCACGATGGTGCCGGCATCGTTGATCGCCAGGCCCTCGGTCAGCACCAGCCCGGGCGGGCGCCGGTAGACGAGTTCGTTCAGGTCGATCGGCTTGCTCGGCCCCCGCCACAGCGCGGCCCGCTCCCCGAGCGTGTCCAGCCCTATCCGTCCCACCATCTGCGTATGGTTGTTCACGTCGGAGACACCGGTCGCGACTGCCGGTCCGCGCGGCAGCAGGACCAGTCCCCGCGCGCGCGACCACAGGTAGGCGGCCGTGCCGCCCGGCCTGCTGGTGTTGCCGACGATCTCGCCGCGGTCGTTCAGGTCGGCGACAAGCTCTGGAAAGCCCTCGATGCCGGCCTGGGCGCCGGTCCACACCAGCCGGCTGCCGGCACCGCGGAAAAAGCCGCGGAAGACCACGTCCGGACTCCCATCCGGGCTGGTCAGGCGGTGGCCGGCGGCATCGCCTCTTTCATTGACGCGCTCGACCTGGCCAGGGCCCAGGCTCAGGGCGCGCCCGTCCCGGCCCCACAAGGTGGCCAGGACATCCTCTTCGACGGCATAGCCTCCGGCCAGCGCGGCGTTGTTGATATCGTTGGGCCAGGAGCTCAAGGCCGGGACCGGCCCGAGCGGAACGATCGTGCCGTCGGGTTCCCAGCGCACCGCCCGATAGGGAATGCCCGGGTACGGCGCGTCGGGGATGGACAGGGTCCCGGCCACCTGGTTGCGGTCGTTGATCGCCTGCGCGGTGCCGTCGCGCGGGCCCGGCAGCACGCGGTAGCCGCCGGCGACGGTCCAGGTGAAGGGAATCTGTATGGCGAGCGGATCCGTGGCGAAGGCCGAGGTACCCGCGACCACGCCACGGTTGTTCAGGTCGGCGACGCGCACGATGCCGCCCGCGAGCGAGCCCATGTCGTGGACGCGCACGCCGTCGTAGAAACCCGCGCCGACGTAGCTCGGGCCGCTGAAGGCCACCTGTCCCTTCTCGTTGAGATGCGCGTTGGTGCCGGGAGGCGCGAGATTGATCACGCTGTACACCGGCGGCGTGCCACCGGCATGCGCCGCCTCGACGGTTTCCGCTTGCGCGGCGCTTGCGCCGGCCGACGACACAAGGACATTCGGACCGGCGCCGCCACCCTTGGCCGCACCGCCGGCCGCGACGAGGAGCGGCAGCAGGATACCGGCCAGGGCTTTTTTGCGGAAGGCGGGGGTGTTGAGCGAATGCTGTTTCATGACGGATTCCCTTCCCGTGAAGTAGGTGCAAGGTTTGCCGGTGCAGGCGCCGGGACGGCATCGTCGTCGGGCGCCGGCCTCTGCCCGGTCCGTCCCTACTCTAGAGGCCGTGGCCCGGCAGTGAACTGATCAGGCACAAGGCTCCGCGCAAAGCCCGTCGCGGACGCGAAGCTTTCCTGTGGTAACGGATTGCACGGTGAAATAAAACCGTGTAGCAACTTGCCGCCGCGAACCAACTGGACAGCAAAGAGTGACTTCCAGAATGCGCGTGCTGCAGCGCCGGAAAACCCGGCCCGACAATCCGGCCCGTCCTGCGCGCCCGCAAGCCCGACCCGCCGCCAAGGCCCTAGGATTTGATGCGACCAGACCCGGACGGAGGAAGCATGAATCCCGCAAGCGCGCCGCGCGTAAGCCTGCTCGGCAAGACCAACCTTGACGAATCCTGCCAGCACGCGATCCTCATTTCGGCCCTGCGCACCTGCGCGGCGCTGCAAGTGCTGGCCACCCACCTGCGCGGCGAGTTCTATCCCAGCCTGCGGACGGTGTCCGAGCCGGCGCTCTGGTACCAGGCCCTGGCTTTCCTGACCGGGTTCGGGCACCTGTCCGTCGTCATCTTCTTCCTGCTCAGCGGCTGGCTGGTGGGCGGCAGCGTGCTCAACAAACTGGGACAGCCACGCCTCCTGGCCGCGTATGCGATCGATCGGGTCACCCGCCTCTGGATCGTGTTGATTCCGGGCTTCGTCCTGACCCTGGTGCTGGGCACCGTGACGGGCAGCGTCGATCCGACCCGGGTCAGCTATGCGCCGGACGACGCGTATTCGCTGACCACCTTCCTCGGCAACCTGTTCGGCCTGCAAGGCATGGCCGTGCCCCGTTTCGGCGGCAACTACGCGCTCTGGAGCCTGGCGAACGAGATCTGGTACTACGCCCTGTTTCCCCTGCTGCTGCTGCCCATCATCGGCAAATCCCGTTTCACGAAGGCGGCGGGCCCGCTCCTCGCCGTCTTCATCGCTTCGCAGCTGCTGGCCGACATCAGCCTCTACTTCCTGATCTGGCTGCTCGGCGTGGGGTTTTCGCGCGTGCGCATCGTGCTGTCGCGCCCAATGCGCCTGGCACTGGTGGCGGTGCTGCTCGCGCTGGCAGCGTACCTGCGGCTGAGCGGCAGCATCGGCACCCTGATCGTAGCGACCTTTCCCGAGGACTTGCTGTTCAGCCTGCTCTTCCTCTGCCTGCTGTCGAGCCTGCAGTTTCCGGCCGAGCGCAGCCGTCCCGGCAACCGCATTGCGATCGCGCTGGGCGTCCTGGCGCCGTTCTCCTTCACCCTGTACGTCATCCACTACCCCTTGCTGTACCTGATCAAGCATCTCGGCCAGCCGTATGGCATCAGCCAGCTGTCGCCGACCGATCCCGCTTCGGTGCTCGTGTACGTCGCACTGTTCGCCGCGATCGTCGCCTTTGCCTGGCTGTTCCACCTGCCTTTCGAGGCCCAAACCAACCGGCTGCGCCGCTTCGTGAAACGGCTCCTGCTCGAACCGCGCGACGCGTCTTATTCCGGTGCGCCGATGCGCGACTCCTGAGCGGCCACCCGCGCCGGGTCCTCGCGGG
Organism: Massilia sp.; assembly: GCA_003484545.1. Lineage (GTDB taxonomy): Bacteria > Pseudomonadota > Gammaproteobacteria > Burkholderiales > Burkholderiaceae_D > Telluria. Next base: position 3,078 of record DNCF01000526.1, read on the forward strand.
GTGAACCCGACAGGATGCGGCACTTGCGATTTGACCTGGATCAAATCCAGAAGCAGCCCCGAGGGTCAGACTAAGGCCGGCTGCACGCGATCGACCACGCGCGGTGCGGGGTCACGCGGCCGCATCGAGGAGCCATCATGTTCAAGCACATTCTGATTCCCACCGACGGGTCGGAGCTGTCGGAACGCGCCGTGCTCGCGGGCGTCAGCTTTGCCAAGGAAGTCGGAGCCCAGGTAACCGGCGTTACCGCCCTGCCCGAGTTCCGCACCTTTACCCTTGATTCCGACATGATCGAAACCACCGAGGACGAGTACCTGGCCGCCAGCGAGCGGCGCGGCGACAAGTTCCTGGCGACGGTCGTCGACGCGGCGCGGGCCGCCGGCGTCACCTGCAATACGGTGCTGGCGCGTTCGGACCGGCCCGCCGAGGCCATCCTGCACACGGCGCGCGAGCGCGGCTGCGACCTGATCATCATGGCTTCGCACGGCCGGCATGGGATCGGCAGCGTCTTGCTGGGCAGCGAAACCCAGAAGGTCCTGGTGCAGAGCGCCATTCCGGTGCTGGTGTACCGCTGACTGCGGCGGCCTGCGCGCGGCGGCCACGGTTGCGGCCGCGCAGGCGGGGCGACGTCGACGGATGCCTGGCTGGCCGGGCCTCCTTTCCTGGTGGCCTTGCTGCGTTGCCCGGCTATTTTCCGTAGTCCGTGTCGTTTGATTGGTTGGTTTTCGCGAAATCGTGCGTTGGTTAGTTACATATTATGTTAAGGTAGGCGATCTCCATTTGGGCTCCTTCGCCATGCATCATCCGACATCGTGGGATGCCGATCCCGTCCGCGCATTCAAGGACTTCGTGACCACCACGGCTTTCGCCGAAACCGGCCGGCGCCCCCGCGCCGACGGCACGCTCCGGGTGCTGTCGGCGGACTCGGCGAAGATCTACATCTTCATGTTCAACAACGTGACCAGCTGGTTCATGGAGCAAGGTCTCGCCTTCTCCAGCGTCACCCACGCCGACCTGTTGCGCTTCATCGGCCGCACGGTCAAGGGCAAGCGCGTCCTGAACAGCAAGATCGCCTACCGCTACCTGCGCTTGCTGGAACGCTGCTACGAACACCTCGAGGTAGTGCCGAATCCGGCGCAGCAAGCCATCCTCGGGATCGACCGTGCCCACATCGCAAAAGACGAGGCTGGACGCAGCCTGTCGGAGGACCAGCTGGAACGCTTCTTCGCCGCCCTGCCCGCGCCGGCGCCGCGACGCCGGCGCAGCACGCCTTTCGATGGCTGGAAGCGCCGGCGCGACCGCGCGATGCAGGTCGTCATGGCGCTGGCCGGCCTGCGGGTGTCCGAAGCGATCGGCCTGCTCATTCCGGAAGTCGGACGCCAGCCCGCACTCGACGGATCGATCGTGCTGACCATCACCCCCGAGGCCAAGCACGACACCAGCCACGAGCACGAGGTCGCCCTTCCCCGCGACGGTGCCGACGAGCTGCGCGCCTGGCTGCAGGAGCGCGAAGCGATGGCGATTCCGGGCGAGCTGGTCTTCCCCGCCAACCTGACCGGCGCCCGGATGACCAGGAAAACCGTCTACGTGCAGATGCGGGCGACTTTCGAGCGCGCCGGCATGGACCCGTGGCATTCAGGCGGGCGCACCTTGCGCAATACCTTTGCGAAACGCCGCCTCGAGAATGGCGCGAAAGCCGCCGAGCTCAAGGACGAGCTGGGCCTGGCGCTCGAACGCTCCGCCGCCGACTACAAGCTCACCCGCGTGACGCCGGATCCAACGGACTGACGGGCTGGCGGCAAACGTGCTGGCGGCGAGCGGGCCTGGCGGCAAGCGGTGCCGGCGGTCGACTCTGTCGGTTAGTTACAAAATGTGGTCGGTGGGCCGAAAAAAAGCGCCGCTTCTCAGCGGCGCTTCATCATGGCGTCGGAGGGGATCGACAGCGCCAGGGGAAATCGGACCGAATCCCGACGAATCGGAACGAACCCGGCCGCGTCCTGCCGCCCCGGGCGCCCAATACCCCGAAGCGAGCGGGTCAGAGCCAGTAGATCAGCGCGGCCACGCCGACGATCAGGGCCACCTTGGTGACCTTGTACGCGGTCTTGTTCCAGGCCTTGTAGCGGCGGCGGTACTGGCCCATCACGTGCGACACGCGGAACGCCTTGCTGACGAAGCCGGTCTGGTCGCCGGTTTCGTTGGGCGAGCTGGCGGCGGTCATCATGGTGCGGCCCAGCCAGCGGTTGATCGCCTGCATCCAGCGGTAGCGCATGGGGCGCTCGACGTCGCAGAACAGGATCACGCGGTCGCTGTCGCTGCCGTTGATCGCCCAGTGGATGTAGGTTTCGTCGAAGATCACGCCTTCGCCGTCGCGCCAGCTGTGGCGCTGCCCGTCGACGTCGATGAAGCAGCGGTCGTCGTTCGGCGTGGCCAGGCCCAGGTGGTAGCGCATCGAGCCGGCGAAAGGATCGCGGTGCGGATTGAGCTTGGCGCCCGGCGGCAGTTCGGCGAACATCGCCGCCTTCACCGACGGGATGGCCTGCAGCAGCGCATAGGTCTGGGGGCAGAGGCGCTGGGCCGACGGGTGGCTGGCGTCATACCATTTCAGGTAGAAGCGCTTCCAGCCGGTCTTGAAGAAGGAGTTGAAGCCGGCATCGTCGTTCTGCTCGGCCGCCTTGATCTTCTTGAGCGCGAGCATGTTCTCGGCCTCGGCGCGGATCACCTGCCAGTTCTGCTGCAGCGGCGCCAACTCGGGGAACTGGCTCACCGGAATGTAGGGCGTGCTCGGGACCTTCGAGAAGTAATGCATGAAGATGTTGATCGGCGCCATGAACGACGAATGGTCGAACAACTGGCGTCCGAACGGCAGGCGGACCTTGCCGCGGAAGTGAATGTGCAGGATCGAGAGAAAATAAAAACCGATTACCGCCCACTTCATCACGCACCCCCAGGAACTGACCATACGGTCAACATCAATGTAAACAGGGCGCAAGAATAGCATATCCGCCAGGGGCTCGTCCGGCCCCCGGCGAATTCGACAGGAGATTGTCGCGTCCATGCCGAAGCTCCCAGGCTGCGGCACGACGATCGGCCGAACGTCCCGCGGGCGGGCGCCGGCCGTGGACTGCGCTTTTTAGTGGAGCGCGGTCATCGCATAGCCTTTTTCGTCCAGCTGGCGGCTGAGGTTGTCGATGTCATAGTCGGGCAATTGCTCGGCGTTGTCGTCGACTTCGAAGGCGCGGGCCTCCACTTCCCAGTCGGTGTTGGTGGCTTCTTCGGGAATGTTGCGGGTCTCCGGGACGGCCAGGTAGGAGAACTTGCCGTCGCTTTCGGCTCTGCGGTAAATGTCCAGGCGCATAATCTTTTCCTTACAGTCAAAAGTTCGCTTCCGGGTGAAAGCGGACGACTCCACAGTAGGCGATCGCGCTGCACGCGTCTGTTAATTGCCCCACACTCTGCCGGGAGCCCGTCCGGACAGGCGCTCAGCGCCCCGAGGACAGGCCGAGCACGCGCGCGGGCAGCATCACCAGGGCGCGCAACAGCTCGAACACGGCCTCGACGCCGATGCCCAGCAGGCGAAACGGGAGCAGGAGCAGCCAGACCAGCGGATAGGCCACCAGGGCCAGCAAGGCCAGCGGCCAGCAGACGAACAGCAACAGCAGCCACAACAGGAAACCCAACATCGCATACTCCTTCAGCTTATCGATGTCCGCAGTCTAGGCAGGCCGCCGGCCGCGCGCAATGCGGCTGCGACGAACGGCGGCGTGGCCGGGCCAGGCTGCCGAC
>DNCF01000364.1:0-179 GCA_003484545.1 Massilia sp.
CGCTGGTGCTGGCGGCGCGCAACGCGGTGCAGCTGGACCTGGTCGCGGCCGAATGCGCGGCGCACCAGGCGCAGGTGCTGGTGGTGCCGACCGACGTCTCGGTCCGCATCCAGTGCCGGCGCCTGGTCGTCACGGCGGTGGAGCGCTTCGGGCGCATTGACGTGCTGGTGAATAACGCC
>DNCF01000364.1:452-4985 GCA_003484545.1 Massilia sp.
ACGTGCTGGTGAATAACGCCGGACGCTCGGCCCATGCCCTGTTCGAGGAGGTCGAGGACCTGGACTGGTACGAGGAGCTGATGCGGGTGAACCTGTGGGGTGCCGTCTGGTGCACCCAGGCCGCGCTGCCGCACCTGAAGGCCGCGCGCGGCAGCATCGTCGCGGTGTCGTCGCTGGCGGGATTGATCGGGGTGCCGGGACGCACCGCCTACAGCGCCACCAAGTTCGCCATGACCGGCTTCTTCGAGGCGCTGCGCGCCGAACTGAAGGGCGCCGGCGTCAGCGTGACGACGGCCTATCCCGGCGTGGTCGCGACCCGGATCCGCTACCGCGGCTTCAACGCGCAGGGCGAGGAGGCCGGCGCCAGCGGGCTGAAGGAAGAGGGCGCGATGAGCGTCGAGGAATGCGCGCGCCTGATCATCGCCGGCATGAATGCGCGCAAGCGCGAAGTGGTCATGACGGCCAAGGGCAAGCTCGGGCGTTTCCTGAAACTGCTCGCTCCCGGCCTGGTCGAGAAGATGGCGCTGGCGGCGCTGGCCGACGAGCACCGGCCGCGCTGAGCGGACACGGCGCGACTGACGGAAGAGGCGCCGGCCCGGCGCCAGCGCGAGGGGCATCGTGAAGGGACGGACGTGATGGAGAAAGGGGCCGGGTCCGGCCTGCCGCCGCGAGACGCAGCGGCCGCCGCCGATGCCGCCAAGCCGGCGGCTTTCGTGCCGGAATGTGCGCCGGGATACGCGCCGAGATACGCGCCGAGATACGCGCCGGTGCTGAGCCCGCGCGGCGCGGCGCTCGCCCTGCTGGCGCTGATGTTCGTGTCGACGCTGGTCGACGCCGCCACCGAGGGCCGCGACAGCGTTGCGCTGCTCTTGTGGACTTTCGTGTCCGGTTTCTCGTCCAGCTTCCTGAGCTTCTACTGGTTCCGCCTGGACCGCGAGCAGCGCGGCTGGCCGCGCTCGCGCTGGCTGAGCGCCGCGGTCATCTTCCTCACGCCGCTCGCCATTCCCTGGTACATCGCGCGCAGCCGGCCGCGCGGGCGCAAGCTCCGCGGCGTGCTGCGCTTCTTCGGCTACGTGCTGCTGGTGCTGCTGGCGTCGGCGCTGGGCGGGATGCTGGCATTGCTGCTGGCGTAGGACCGGGCACATTCCCGCACCTGCCGCTGATCGCCGCGTGGGCACGGCGTGCCCACGCTACGGATCTCCTTAGAAATCGATCGATCCCGACACCACCAGCGTACGCGGCGCGCCGGCCACCAGGTAGCCGTAGCCCGGGTAGCCGCCGGCGGACGCCCAGTAGCTCTTGTCGGTGACGTTGTCGATGCGCGCGCGCAGCGTGACGTCGCGGTCCATCAGGCGCGTGGTCCAGGTGGCGCCGATGTCCAGGCGCGCCCAGGACGGCACCTTCTGGGTGTTGGCGATGTCCGCGTACTGGCTCGAGGTGTAGATGGCGCGCGCGTTCAGCGACAGGCCCGGCACGGTCGGGACGTCCCAGTCGGCGCCCAGGTTCACCTGGATTTCCGGCACGCCGATCGCCTCGTAGCCGTTGGTGGCGCCGCTTTGGGTGTCGCGCTGCTCGGTGTCGAGCAGGGTGGCGCCGCCCAGCAGGCGCAGGCCTTTCGTGGGCACGCCGAACACCGACAGCTCGACGCCGCGGTTGCGCTGCTCGCCGAAGGTGCCGAAGGTATTGTTCAGGACGTAGGCCTGCGGCTGGCCGGTCGTGAACAGGGCGACGCTGCCGCCCAGCTTGCCGCCGTCGACCTTGACGCCGACTTCCTTCTGGCGCGAGACATACGGCGCGAGCGGCACGCCTTCGTTGGTCAGCGGCGGACCGAAACCACCGCTCGAGGCCGACCCGCCCTGCTGCAGCGCTTCGATATAGTTCGCGTACAGCGAGACGCCCTTCGCCGGCTTGTAGACCAGGCCGGCCACTGGCGTATTCGCGCTCTTTTCGTATCGGGTGCTCTGCGCGCCCGTCACGTAGTCGTAGCCGTAATCCTTGAGGCGCTGGTGCCGCACGCCCACCGTCAGCAGCACCGTATCGTCCGCGAACGACAGGGTGTCGGCAATCGCCGCGCTCGACAGGATGGTCTTGCGGGTCAGCAGGGGATCGTTCATGTCGCCGCCGAAGTCCCAGGCGTCCGCCGGCGGCGCCGCCACGTCGACCGGGCGGTAGATGTTGGTCGACCAGCCGCCGAAGTCGCCCAGCGCATAGGCGTTCTTCGACTCCGAGTGGAAGCCCGAGACGGTCGCCGACAGGCCGTGTTTCACGGTACCGGTGCGCAGTTCGGTGCGCGCGCCGATCTCGCCGGTCTTGACCTCGTCCTCGCGCACGTTGTCGAAGCGGGTCATGTTGGCGCTGCCGTCGGCCGCCTTCACGGTGGCCGAGGCCAGGATGTTCGACTCGTCGCCCTTGCGCAGGCCGAGCGCGGCCCAGGCCACGCTGTTCGCGCCCAGGTCGGCCTCGGCGCGCAGGGTGCCGAACACGTCGCGCTCCTTCGACTCGGTCCAGGGCTGGGCCCAGTTGCTGCTCGCATCCGGCGCGGCGACGATCGGCAGGGTCGGGTCGACCGTCACGCTCGGACGCGCGTTGTAGAGCTTGTGGTTCTGGTAGCCGGCGTCGGCCGAGACGCGGTAGCCATCGCCGCGCCAGTCGGCGCCGATCGAGAACACGCTCAGCTCGCGCTCCTCGCGGTCGATCGCGGTCTCGCCGTCGCGCCGCACGGCGTTGATGCGGATGCCGCCGCGGTTGTCCGGGCCGAAGCGGCGCGCGATGTCGGCCGCTGCATAGCCCTGGCCGCCCGATTCGACGCCCAGGGTGAGCTGGTTCAGCGGCGCGTTCGGGGCGCGCTTGGGCAGCAGGTTGATCATGCCGCCGATGCCGCCGCCGCCCGGCGCCGCGCCGTTGACGAAGCTGTTCGCGCCGCGGAAGACCTCGACCCGCTCCAGCAGCTCGGAAGCGACGAACTGGCGCGGCAGCAGGCCGTACAGGCCGTTGTAGGCCAGGTCGTCCGAATTGACCGCGAAGCCGCGGATCACGTACAGCTCCTGGTAGTTGCCGAAGCCGCGGGCGACGCGCACCGAGGGGTCGTTCTGCACCACGTCGGCCACGCTGCGCGCCTGCTGGTCCTGGATCAGCGCATGCGTGTAGTTGGTGGTGTTGAAGGGCGCGTCCATGATGTCGACGTTGCCCAGTAGGCCAAGGCGGCCGCCGCGCGCGACCTGGCCGCCGGCGTAGTCCTTCGGCAAGCCCTGGGCCGAGGCGTCGGCCGAGGCGGTGACGACCACGGTCTGCATCGGCGGCTCGGCGGTTTGGGTCGCTGCCTGTTCTGCGGTCCGGGTTTGCGCATGGGCGTGGCCGGCAAGGAGGAGGGCGGCGCCGAGGGCGAGGGGAGTGAGGCGGAAAGTCGTGTAGGTCATGTGCGGCGGTCTTGTTGTTAGATGAGAACGGTTCTCATTATTATGCGCGCAAAGCTTGCGGCTGTAAATGAGAACCATTATTATCTGCAGCTCATCGTCCGTCTCGAACCACAATGTCCAATCAATCCCTGCGCCGCTGGAGCTGGATCCACAAGTGGAGCAGCCTGGTCTGCACCGTCTTCATGCTCCTCCTGTGCCTGACCGGCCTGCCGCTGATCTACCACCACGAGATCGGCCACCTGCTGGGCAACGACGTCGAGGCGCCGGCCCTGGCCCCGGAAATGGCGGCCAATCCGCCACGCGCCAACCTCGACGACGTGATCGCCGCCGGCAAGGCCCTGTACCCCGGCAAGATCATGATGTACATGTCGCAGGAGATCGACGAGCCGGCGATCTGGAACGTGACCCTCGGCGACCACCCGACCGACGAGCACTACAAGCCGATCGCGGTCGACGCGCGCACCGCGAAAGTCATCACCGAGCCGGCCTTCGAAGGCGGCGCCTTCATGTCGACCATGCTGCGCCTGCACGTCGACATGTTCGCCGGCCTGCCGGGCATGCTCTTCCTCGGTTTCATGGGCCTGCTGCTGATCGTCGCCATCGTCAGCGGCGTGGTGCTGTACGCGCCCTTCATGCGCAAGCTCGAATTCGGCACCGTGCGCGAGGGCAGGACAAAGCGCCTGAAATGGCTGGACCTGCACAACCTGCTCGGCATCGTCACCCTGGTATGGGCCCTGGTGGTCGGCGCCACCGGCGTGGTCAACACCCTGGCCGACGTGCTGCTGAAGGTTTGGCAGGCGACCGAGATCGCCGCCATGCTCGAGCCCTACAAGAACGCCAAGCCGCCGGTGCACATGGCGTCGATGGACGCGGCCGTGAAGACGGCGATGGCCGCCGAGCCGGGCATGCAGGTCGCCTTCGTCGCCTTCCCCGGTACGCCCTTCGCCAGTCCGCACCACTACGGCGTCTTCATGCGCGGCGACCAGGCTTTTTCGTCGCGCCTGTACAAGCCGGTGCTGATCGATGCCGAGACCGGCGTCATCACCGACCACCGCGACCTGCCCTGGTACCTGACGGCGCTGCTGATCTCGCAGCCGCTGCACTTCGGCGACTACGG
>DNCF01000364.1:5129-5470 GCA_003484545.1 Massilia sp.
ACTACGGCGGCGCCTGGATGAAGTTCCTGTGGGCCATGCTCGACCTGGCGACCATCGTCGTCCTCGGCAGCGGCCTCTACCTGTGGGTCAAGCGCGGCCGTACCGCGAAAGCGGGCGCCAGCTTGGACACCAAGACCGACAACGAGGCGGCGCCTGCCGCCCAGCCCGCGCTCGCGCGCAGTGGAGAATCCCGATGAATCGACGTTTCATGGCACTCTGGGGCATGCCCATCCTGCTCGGCATCCTGACCGTCATCGGCCTGCTCAGCGCCTTGTTCGGCGACGGCATCTGGGACGCGATCTCGGCGCTCGCCCTGGGCGCGCCGGTGGCGGTCGGCGCCT
>DNCF01000361.1:0-2021 GCA_003484545.1 Massilia sp.
GCGTGGACTCGGGAGTCCACCCTACAACGACAACGGCATACCACGGCAGCGGCCTGGGCTTGCTTTTCGCTTACTCCGCGTGATGCGTCTTCTCGTACTCGTCCGCTTCCGCCTTGGTCGCGTGCACGATGCCGTCCGGATGCTCGGGCGGGGTGTACAGGGTGTACAGGCGCATCGGCTCGGTCTGAGAGGTGTTGATGACGTTGTGTTCGGTGCCGGCCGGGATGACGACGGCGACGCCGTCTTCCAGCGCATGCTTTTCGCCGTCCAGGATGGCGACGCCTACGCCCGCCTCGACGCGGATGAACTGGTCGTGGCCGGTATGGTGCTCCAGGCCGATCTCTTCGCCCGGCTGCAGGGTCATGATCACCAGCTGGCTGCGCTCGGTGGTGTACAGGACTTCGCGGAAGTTATTTCCCGCGAGCGTTTTTTCTTCGATATTGATGCTATAGCCCGACATGATTTCTCCAAATAAGTTGGCGCCGCCCCGTTCAGGTGCTGTTGGGCGACGCTCAATATTGATTGTATACCAGCGCGTTGCGGCTTGCCGGTGGCGCGCATTTCCATCCTGCCGGCGAAAACGCGGCGCCCCGGGGTGCGGTCGCGCTTATAGCATCTGCGCATGTCTATATGGGAAATTTATCTATCTTGCAGAAGTGAACATGCCCTATACTGCACGGCTCGTTATTTCGCCGTTGGAGAATTCATGGGCAATCGCCGCACTTTCATCGCCGTCGCAGCCGCGCTCGCCGCGCAGCTGTCGTTTGCTGCCACCGCACACGCCGACCAGCTGGCCGATATCAAGAAAAAGGGCGAGATCGTCTTCGGCGTGCTCGGCACGGACGAGCCGAACAGCTTCATCGACCCGAAGACGCGCGAACTGGTCGGTTATGAAATCGACATCGCGAAGGCGGTCGCGAAGAAGATCGGCGTCAAGCCGGTGTTCAAGCAACTGTCGGTCTCGGCCCGGATCCCCGAGCTGCAGCAGGGCCACGTCGACGTGCTGGCGGCCACGCTGACCCACAACAAGGAACGCGAGTCGCAGGTCGACTTTGCGCTGACCCATTTCGTCACCGGCTCGAAGGTCATGGTGCGCGCCGCCAGCGGCATCACCGCGCTGCCCCAGCTCGCCGGCAAGAAGGTGGTCACGGTGCGCGGCGGCACCCAGGAAACCAATTTGCGCGCGGCCGTGCCGACGGCGAACATCGTTACCTTCGAGAACACCCAGCAGGCCTTCCAGGCGCTGCAGCAGGGCAAGGGCATCGCCTACGTCAACGACGAGTCCTCGCTGCTGGCAGACTACGGCAAGCTGGGCCCGGCGGCGAAGAACTTCACCATCCTGCCGACCAGCATCGGCGTCGAGTCGATCGCCCTCGGCCTGCGCAAGGGCGAGAAGAACCTGAAGGGCGTGGTCGATGCCACCCTGCGCGAGCTGGAAACCAGCGGCGCGGCGAACGCGCTGTTCAACAAGTGGTATGGCCCGGGCACCCGTCCGAACATCGCCAAGCGCGCCTTCACCATCCATACCGACAAGATCTGAGCAGTCCGCATTGCAATTTTTCGATCCTAGCATCCTGCAATCCGGCCAGTACCATGACTGGCTGGTGCAGGGCTTCATTCTTTCCCTGCAACTGACGGCCGCCAGCTTCGTGCTGGCGCTGCCGTTCGGCGCGCTCGTCGCCCTGATGCGCAGTTCGCCGAACCGCCTGCTGCAGGGCATCGGCGCGACCATCGTCGAGGGCATCCGCAACGTGCCGCTGCTGGCCCACCTGCTGTTCTGGTACTTCGCCTTTCCCGAGCTGCTGCCCGAATCGCTGAAGATGGCGCTCTACGACAGCAACCCGGAAGCCATCTGCGCCGTGATCGCCCTGAGCCTGTACAGCGGCGTGCACATGGCCGAGGATATCAGGAGCGGCATCCGCGCCGTGCCGGAGGCCCAGATCGAGGCTGCGCGCTCGCTCGGCCTGGGACGCCTGGCCGCCGTGCGCCTGGTGCTGATGCCGCAGGCGATCCGCATCGCC
>DNCF01000361.1:2243-2517 GCA_003484545.1 Massilia sp.
CCGCAGGCGATCCGCATCGCCGTGCCGCCGCTGCTGTCGCAGACGGTCAACCTGTGGAAGGACACCAGCGTCGCCACCGTGATCGGTGCGGCCGAGATCATGTACCAGGCCGCGCGCGTCGAGACGGCGAGCTTCCGCAGCGTCGAAGCCTTCACCTTCGCGACCCTGGCCTACCTGACGGTGTCGCTGCTGATCTCCCTGGCCGCGCAGCTGTACCAGCGCCGCTTCCCCGTGCGTACCGCGTGAGGCCGCAATGATCGAACTGATCCAGGAA
>DNCF01000360.1:0-2621 GCA_003484545.1 Massilia sp.
GGCACCTTCATCAAACGCCCACACTTATCGACTGTTAATTGTTAAAGAACTGTGGCTTCCGCCGAGGATTCTGTACTGCCTTGCTGCGTTGTGCGAATCGTTTTGTTCGTCAGCAGCAGAGAAGCGAGATTATGCAGTGTTTCGCGATGTTCGTCAACTTCTCTTTTCCTTCAGTGCAAGCGGCGTTGTTAAAACACCGAGCTCAACTACTTGATTTCGCTGAACTTTTCTCGCACTGCGGAAGCAGGAACAAGACTATAGCAAACCGCAGGGTCTTCGCGCAAGGCCCGGATGGCGAATCCGCCACACCAGTTCAGTCGCCCTTCCGCAGCGAAGCATCGTCGCCGAGCACGAGCGGCATTGCCCGCGACCAGCGGTTGGCCGACAGCGAAAAGCTCAGCGAACGCACCTGGTGATACCAACCAGCCGGCACGTACAGCATGTCGCCCGGCTGGACGACGCATTCGATCAGCCCGGCCTGGCGCGCCAGCGGGAAACGTTCGAAATCCGGCGCTTCGGGATCGAACGGCGAACCGAACAGCAAGGCATTCGCCTCGCGCGGATAAAGATACTCGTCATGGTGCGGCGGCGCCAGGAAGATGCGCTTGCTGCCCCAGACCTGGGCGAACAGGTTGTCGTCGTAGTCGCAATGCAGCGGCGTGACCGTACCGGCCGGCCCGAGCCAGAAGCGTGGCGGCCCCGGCTTCCTGAGCCAGCCCGGCCAGTGACAGAAACGGTTCAGCGCGCGCAGCTCCATGTTGCCCACATAGGGCGGCAGCGCCTCCCCTCCTTGCGCGGCGAGGTCCAGGTAGTCGAGCATCGACATGTCGCGCATCGCCCGGTCGGGTGCGAAGGCCGTGCCGACGTAGTCGCCGATGCGCGCCCGCACCGGCAGCGCGCCGAAGCGCTCGCGCAGGGTTTGCGGGGTAAGCTCGCAGAGCGGCCAACGCCTGGCCGCGCCGGGCAGCAGGAATGGAAGCCCTTGCGCCGCGCGGGCCTGGACGGCAGGTCGCGCGAGGCGCGCTTGATGGCATCGCGCATGGCCACCATCGAGGTAACGCCACGCACTTCGGCGTCACGGTGGGCGCGCGCCTTCGCCTGCGCCTGCGCATCGTCGGCGGCCGCCGCCGGCCGCGGCGGCAGGCGCAGCGCCGTGCCAGTATGGATTGGGTTGTCACCGGCCGGTTCGGCCTCGTTCTTGTTCAGCATGCGCTTGCGGGCGGTGGAGTTCATTCAGGGACGACAGCATAGCCCAGGGAATGCCGTATGCCCAAGCAGGAGCGGTGCGCGCATTGCCAGCACGTCCCATTCCATGGATGATCTCGTTTTTACCCGCCGAGACCGATGAGCACCCTGCACCCCTGCCCCGACGACGACGGTCGCTCCGTCCTCATCCGCCAGCCCTCCACGCCCACGCCCCTGTCCAGCTGGAGCGATCCGCGCGAGCTCGCGACCGTGATTCCCGGCGGCGCGCTGCCCGCCGCGCTGAACGGCCTGCCCTTCTCGCCTTGGACCGGCGCGCCCGACACCGCACAGGGCTGGAGCGCCTGCGCCATGGAAGTCGCGCTCGACGAGCCGCCCTTTGTCCTGCCCGCGGGCTTGGCGGCGGCTGCCGGGGCCGTGATCCTGGAGGACGACGGGCGCGTGTGGCTGGTCGCGCCCTCGAACCGCTTCGGCGGCTACGCGGCGACTTTTCCGAAGGGCCGGGTCGACCCAGGCACCAGCCTGCAGTGCGCCGCCGTGCGCGAAGCCTTCGAGGAATCGGGCCTCCAGGTGCGGATCGAAGCCTTCCTGCTCGACATCCGGCGCACCCAGACCTATACACGCTATTACATTGCGCGCCGCACCGGCGGCAGCCCGGCCTGCATGGGCTGGGAATCGCAGGCCGTCCACCTGGTGCCGCTCGCCCGACTGCGGCAGCTGGCGGTCCACCCCAACGATGCGCCGGTCATCGAAGCTCTCGATTGCTGGCTGGGCAAGTAGACTTACGCCGTCCTCTTGTTCAGGCCGAGATAGGTATCGATCACCCGTGGATCGTTCGCCAGCGTCCCGGCCGGCCCTTCCATCACCACCTCGCCGGTTTCCAGCACATAGCCGTAGTCGGCGGCCTGCAGCGCGGCGCGCGCGTTCTGCTCGACCAGCAGGATGCCGACGCCGGTCTCCTTCAGGCGCACGATGACGCGGAAGATCTCCTTGACGATCAGCGGCGCCAGCCCGAGGCTGGGCTCGTCCAGCATCAATAGCGAGGGCTTGGCCATCAGCGCGCGGCCCAGCGCCACCATCTGGCGTTCGCCGCCCGACATCGTGCCCGCCGCCTGCGCACGCCGCTCGCGCAATCTCGGGAACAGCTCGTAGACGAAGGCAAGCTGCGCCGCATGGTCCTTGTCGCCGCGCTTGTAGCGGCTGTAGCTGCCGAGCAGCAGGTTGTCCTCGACGCTCATGGTGGTGAACAGGTCGCGGCTTTCCGGCACCAGGCTCATGCCGCGGGCGACGCGCTGTTCGACCGGATACGCGCTCACGTCCACGCCGTCCAGCAGCACCGCCCCGCGGGTCGAGGCGTTCGCGCCCAGTGCGCCGGCGACCGCATTGAGCATGGTCGACTTGCCGGCGCCGTTCGGCCC
>DNCF01000360.1:2831-3239 GCA_003484545.1 Massilia sp.
CGGCGCCGTTCGGCCCGATGACGGTGACGATCTGGCCCGCGCCGACCGTGATGCTCGGACCATGCAGTGCCTCGACCTTGCCGTAGGCGACGTGCAGCTTGTCGATTTCAAGAATAGGTGTCGTCATCTCAGTCGATCCCTCCGAGGTAGGCCTCGAGCACGGCCGGGTCCTGCTGCACCTGGGCCGGCGCGCCTTCGGCGATCTTCGTGCCGAACTCCATCACGACCAGCCGGTCGGCCAGGTTCATCACGAAGTCCATGTCGTGCTCGACCAGCAGGATGCTCATGCCCTCGGCTTTCAGTTTATTGATCAGGCTCGCCAGCGCCTGCTTCTCCTTTTAGCGCAGGCCGGCAGCCGGCTCGTCGAGCAGGAGCAGGGCCGGATCGGCGCACAGGGCGCGCGCGATC
>DNCF01000527.1:0-2294 GCA_003484545.1 Massilia sp.
TCGGCCATCCGCTGGCCGGCGTCACGCGTCCGCTGTCGAAGGCCGACCTCGCGGCGCACCGTGCGGTCTCGGTGTCCGACTCGGCGCGCCAGCTGCAGGCGCGCACCGTCGGCCTGCTGTTCGGCCAGGACACGCTGGCCGTGCCGGACATGCAGACCAAGTACGACTTCCAGCGCGCCGGGTTGGGCTTCGGCTTCCTGCCCGAACCCTGGGTGCGCGAGGACGTCGCCCAGGGGCGCTTCATCGTCAAGCAGGTCGAGGAACCGAAACCGGACGAGACGCTGCAGCTGGCCTGGCGTACCGGCGAGGAAGGCGCGGCGCTGGCGTGGTGGAAGGACAGGCTGCGCAGGTCGGATACGGTGGAGCGCATGCTGGCGCGGGGGTAACCCCACCCTGCCCGCATACGCCCCGGCGAATCAGTGCGGCAAATCGAACAGCAGCACTTCCGCGTTGTCGGCGCCGTTCAGGACGATCGCGGCCTCGTCGTCGACGCGCACGGCGTCGCCGGCCTTGAGCGCGATGCCGTTCACGTTCAGCTGGCCGCGCGCCACGTGCAGGTAGCCGATGCGCTTGGCGCCGAGCGGGAAGCTGACCTCGTCGGCGCCGTCCAGGATGCCGGCGTACAGCGATGCATCCTGCCGGATCGAGACCGAGCCCTCGCGGCCGTCGTTCGAGGCGACCAGGCGCAGGCGGCCCAGCTTCGATTCGCGGTCGAAGTGCTTCTCCTCGTAGCCGGCCGGGGCGCCGGCCACGTTCGGCTGGATCCAGATCTGCAGGAAGTGGACCGGCTCGCTCGCCGAGTGGTTGTACTCGCTGTGCACCACACCCTTGCCCGCGCTCATGCGCTGCACGTCGCCGTAGCGCAGCACCGAGCCGTTGCCCATGCTGTCCTTGTGCTCCAGGGCGCCGTCCAGCACGTAGGAGATGATCTCCATGTCGCGGTGGCCGTGCGGATCGAAGCCGCCGCCGCCGGCGACGCGGTCCTCGTTGATCACGCGCAGCGGGCCCACGCCCATGTGCGCCGGATCGTGGTAGTGGCCGAAGGAGAAGGTGTGCTTCGAGTCCAGCCAGCCAAAGTTGGCAACGCCGCGTTCTTCGCTTTTACGTACTTTCAACATGATGCACTCCTTTTTGATGGGCCGTTCGAACCGTTCGAACATTCGCGCCAAGCGGCCTTCCTTTTCCGTTGTGCGCTGGGGCCGCGTTGTCGATGAAGTGCATTATGCCGGTTCGCGGCGGGGGTAAAAAGCGAGTAGTTTGCCGGCCTATCATCGAAAAAATCGAACGATACGTTCCGCCTATGCTTCGGGTTCGCTGCGGGCCTGCATCGGCTCGCCGATCGCATAGAAGTGCCCGCCGGCGACGTGGTGGATGCTGCGCCACTCCGCCCCGGCGGTCTCGAAATGCCAGTGTCCATCCTTGAACACGCGCGCGTCGGCCCAGGCTGCCGTGACTTCGCCGATGAAGAGGTCGTAGGCTTGCTGGTTGTGCGGCTCCGGCACCAGGCGGCAGGCCAGCCAGGCCGAACACCCGGCAACGAAGGGCATGCCGGTCTCGCCGAGCCGGATCAGCTCGACGCCGGCCAGCTCCAGCTTGTCCGGTTCGCTGGCGCGGCCGCGCGTGCCCACTTCATGGGTCATCTGCAGCAGCCGCACCGTCGGCACCTGGATCACGAACTGGCCGCTGGCCTCGACCAGCGCGCGCGTGTGGGTGCTCTTGTCGAGCACCACGGTCAGCTTCGGCGGCGCGAAGTCGAGGGCGCAGGCCCAGGCCGCCGCCATGACGTTGTCGACACCCGCGTGGCGGGCCGAGACCAGGACCGTCGGTCCGTGGGTCAGCAGGCGGTAGGCCTTTTCGAGCGGGACGGGTTGAATGGTTTCGTTCATGCGTGACTCCGGAAGGGATCCCGCGGGGTCCGGCACGGACCGCCGCCTGATCGGATAAGATGCATTGTATGACAGGCCGATCCGGCGCCTGTCCACGGGAGAATCCATGAACCACGCGTCGGCCTCCGCGCCGGACACCGCAGTTGCCGACATCGCTCCAGGCATGGTGCGCCTGCTAGCCGTCGCCGCCGGCCTGATCGTCGCCAACCTGTATTACGCCCAGCCCCTGGTCGGGCCGATCGCCGCCGCCACCGGATTGTCGGCGGGCGCCGCCGGCCTGGTCGTCACCCTCACCCAGATCGGCTACGCGCTTGGCCTGTTCTTCATCGTGCCGCTCGGCGACCTGCTGGAAAACCGGCGCCTGGTGTTCGTCCTGCTGCTGGGCACCGCGCTGGCCCTGGCGGCGGC
>DNCF01000527.1:2466-2652 GCA_003484545.1 Massilia sp.
GCGCTGGCCCTGGCGGCGGCCGCCTTCAGCGAGCAGGCCTGGCTGTTCCTCGCCAGCTCGCTCGGCATCGGCCTCGGTTCGGTGGCGGCCCAGGTGCTGGTGCCCTTCGCGGCCCACCTGTCGCGCGACGAGACGCGCGGCTACAACGTCGGCAGGGTCGTCAGCGGCCTGCTGCTGGGGATCATG
>DNCF01000527.1:2934-3133 GCA_003484545.1 Massilia sp.
TGGCGCGCCCGGTATCGAGCCTGGTGGCCGACCACGCCGGCTGGCACAGCATGTTCGGCGCCGCGTCCTTGGTCGTGCTGGCGCTGGCCTTCGTCCTGCGCCGCCGGCTGCCTTTGCGCCAGCCGAGTTCGCCGCTCTCCTACTGGTCGCTGATCGGGTCCCTGCGCCACCTGTTTGCCACCACCCCGGTGCTGCGCCG
>DNCF01000536.1 GCA_003484545.1 Massilia sp.
CCGATGTAGATCCAGCTGCCGGCCGTCATCTGGCCATACATGAACAGGCCCTTGCGATCGAGCTCGTTGAAATGCTCCCAGTTGGCCCACTTCGGCACCAGGTTCGAGTTCGCCAGCAGCACGCGCGGCGCATTCTCGTGGGTCTGGAACACACCGACCGGCTTGCCGGATTGAATCAAGAGGGTCTGGTCGTCTTCCAGTTCGCGCAGCGAGGCCAGGATCTGGTCGTAGCATTCCCAGTTGCGGGCGGCGCGGCCGATGCCGCCGTAGACCACCAGCGCCTGCGGGTTTTCGGCCACCTCGGCGTCGAGGTTGTTCTGCAGCATGCGGTAGGCCGCTTCGGTCAGCCAGCTCTTGCAGGAAAGTTCGGTACCGCGCGGGGCGCGGATGGTGCGCGTCGGATCGAAACGCGGATCGACATCAACTCGGGGCGATTCTTGGGTCATGGCAGCTCCTGGGGTTGAGGAAGGGCGAACGGACAGACCGATCGCGCCGGAATGCTCAGAGTCTAAGTTGTCTATACAAGCTCGTCAATCCATTTTGTTGCGATGTTCCGTAGCGTGGGCACGCCGTGCCCACCCTACGGACCTTGGCTCCGCTTTATTGTTTCTGGTACACCGCCTTCCCTCCCACCCAGGTCTGCAGCACGCCGACCTTGTGGATGTCGTAGGTCGGCATCTTGAACAGGTCCTGGTCGATGACGATGAAGTCGGCCCACTTGCCCGGCTCCAGCGAGCCTAAGCTGTTTTCGGCGTGGCCGGCGTAGGCTGCGTCAAGCGTGAAGCAGCGGAAGGCTTCCTTCAGCGACATCGCCTGCTCCGGATGCCAGCCGGCGACCGGCTGCCCGGCGTGGTCCATGCGCGTCACCGCGGCGTGGATGCCGAAGAAGGGGTTCGGCGACTCGACCGGGAAGTCCGAACCGCAGGCGATGCGCGAACCCTGGTGCAGGAAAGTACGCCAGGCATAGGCGCCCTTGATGCGCTCCGGGCCGACGCGGGTTTCGGCCATGTTCTTGTCCGAGGTGGCGTGGGTCGGCTGCATCGAGGGAATGATGCCCAGCGTCTTGAAGCGCTTGAGGTCGGCCTGGGTCACGACCTGGGCGTGCTCGATGCGGTGGCGCTGCGATGCGCTTTTTGTTGCCGCCAGTTCCTTCTGGTAGATGTCGAGGATCTGGTGGTTGCCGGCGTCGCCGATCGCGTGCACGTTGACCTGGTAGCCGCGCGTCATCGCCTTCTTCATCATGGCGTCCATCTGGTCGAGCTTGTAGAACAGCAGGCCGTGCGAGTGCGGCTCGTCGCTGTAGGGCTTGATCAAGGCCGCGCCGCGGCTGCCCAGGGCGCCGTCCGAATACAGCTTCACCGCACGCAGCGCGTACATGTCGTTGCCGTAGGTTTTCAGGGGGCCGCTCTTCGACAGCGCGTCGAAATCATTCTCGGTGCCGCCGATCATGCCGTAGATGCGCGCGGTCAGTTTTCCCTGATCCGCATAGGCGCGATACAGACGGTCCTCGGACACGCCGAGACCTGCGTCGTGGGTGCTGGTGATGCCGACTTTCGCCATCGCGCCCAGCGCACGGTCGAGCGCCATGCGTCCCTCGGCTTCGGTCTGCGCCGGCAGCACTTTCGTCACCAGTTCCTGCGCCGCGTCGACCAGCACGCCGGTGGCTTTACCATTGGCGTCGCGCATGATCTTGCCGCCGGCCGGGTCCGGGGTCTGATCGGTGATGCCGGCCGCCGCCAGCGCGCGGCTGTTGGCCCAGCCGGCATGGCCGTCGACGCGCTCGAACCAGACCGGGCGGTCGCTGACCACGGCATCGACATCAAGCGCGGTCGGGAAGCGGCCCAGCTTCCAGTTTTCCTGGTTCCAGCCGCGCCCGCGCAGCCAGCCCTGGCCCGGATTGGCGCGGGCGTAATCGCCAATCGCCTTCAGGGCCCCTTCCAGCGAGGTGGCCTGCGACAGGTCGAGCTGGGTCAGCATCTGGCCCAGGCCGAACACGTGGCCGTGGGCATCGATCAGGCCCGGCAGCACGGTGCGGCCCTGCACGTCGACGCGGCGCGCGCCCGGTGCCTTGGCATTGACCTCGGCGGCGCTGCCGACGGCGATGATCCGGCCCTTGTCGTCGAAGGCCAGCGCCGTGAACTGCACCAGCTCACCCTTGCTGTTGAGCGTGTATCCGTTGGCGTTGTCGATCACCGTGTCGGCCTGCGCGGCCGACAGCCCGGCGAGCGCGGCAAGGACGAACAGGGAACACTGCTTGAGGGTGGGGCGCATGGACTCTCCGTTTTATTAAATAAATGCAAAACATGAGTGTAGCGAAGTCCTCCCGGCTTGGACACAGGCGGCGGCCCTGGCCAGCTGTTTTTTCGTTATGATTTCGCCGCGGAAATTCAGCTTTCTGAACAGGAATCGTGTGAACCGTATCGCCACCCTGCTGTCCTGCCTCCTCGCCCTGCCCGCCCTGTCCCATGCGACCGATTGGGAAGTGGCGCAGGACCCATTTCGGTTGCATGGCAACAGCTACCATGTCGGCACCCAGGGGCTCAGTTCGGTACTGATTGCCTCTTCTGCCGGCCACATCCTCATCGACGGCGCCAGCCCGAAGGCGGCCGCGCAGATCGCGGTCCATATAGCTTCCGCTACAGCGGCAATACGCTGTATCCGCAAGCCAGAGCCGACGTCGAGCGCTCGATCGCACGTGTGGCAAGCCCGCCCTGCGACATATTGATCTCGGCCCACCCCGAAGCCAGCGGACTGTTCGTGCGCCAGGCGAAGGGAAGCCTGGCCGATTCGAACGCGTGCAAGGCGCATGCCGATGCCGGACGGGCGCGCCTTGCCGAGACGCTGGCGCAGGAGGCAAACAAGCGCTGATGCGTAGGATGGGCGGCGCATCGGGCGCTTGCCTATTGGCCGAGCAGTGCAGCCGCCCACCCTACGGGTCAGCGCGGCCAGTGCCGTCCTTCTCGCGCGCGATCAGCGCCGCCTTTCTCTCGATGCCCCAGCGGTAGCCCGACAGCGCGCCGTCGTTGCGCACCACCCGGTGGCAGGGTATCGCCACCGCCACCAGATCGGAAGAGCACAC
>DNCF01000162.1:0-163 GCA_003484545.1 Massilia sp.
GCCGTCACCATCTTGTTCAGGCCGACCGCGGTGCCGACCCAGACGTTGCCGACGCGGTCTTCCATCAGGTAGTGGACCTCGTCGTTGCTGAGGCTGGTCGGATCGTACTGGTCGTGGCGGAAATGGCGGAAGCGCCCGCTGGCGCGGTCGAGCAGGTCCAGGC
>DNCF01000162.1:473-3642 GCA_003484545.1 Massilia sp.
CCAGGCCGTGGAAGGTGCCGACCCACAGGCGCCCGCGCCGGTCTTCCAGCACCGGCCGCACCATGTTGTCGGACAGGCTGGCCTGGCGCGCCGGATCGTGGCGGTAGCTGGTGACGCGCCGCGTGGCCGGGTCCAGCATGTGCAGGCCGCCGCGGGTGGCGATCCAGAGCATGCCGTCGCGCCCGAGGAACATCGCGCGCACCGTATTCGCGTTGGGCTCGCCCGGCACCAGCACCTGGCGCACGAAACGGCCGCTCTTCGGATCGAAGCTGGTGACGCCGGTGCGGCCGCCGATCCAGACCAGGCCCTGGCGGTCGCGCACCACCGCGTTGACGGCCGGGTCGATCAGGCTGTTCGGATTGCCCGGTTCGTGGCGCCAGATGCGGTTCGGCGCACTGGAGGCGGGATCGTACAACTGCAGGCTGGTGGTGGTGGCGAGCCAGAGCTTGCCGGTGCCGTCGTTCTCGATATTCTTGACGCGGTTGTCGGCGCTGAGGGCGCCGTCGCGCTCGCGCACGATGCGCGCGAAGCCGCCGCTGCCCAGGTCGACGCGCGACACGCCGGCATACCAGGTGCCGACCCAGAAGGTGCCGACGCGGTCGCGGTACAGGGCCGCGATGTGGTTGTCGGCCAGGCTGTGGCTGTCGGTAATGACCTGGCGGTGGGCCTCGAAGCGCGCGCGGGCGGCATCCCAGCGGTACAGTCCCTCGTCGTGCGCGCCGACCCAGACCTGGCCCAGGGCATCCTCGTAGAGCGTGCTGACCCAGGCGCGCGGGATACCGTCTTGCGGCCCGAAGTAGCGGCGTTGGCCGGCGTCCGGTCCGGCCAGCGCCATGCGCTCCAGCCCGCCCAGGGAACCGATCCACAGCGCGCCGGCGCTGTCCAGCAGCAGCGCCTGCACGGCATCGCGCCGGCCCTGGGAAGCGATGCGGTGATGCGAGAAGCCTTCCTTCCCCGGCTGGATGCTGTCGACGCCGGCCGCGGTGCCGATCCACAGGCGCCCGGTCCGGTCAAGCACCAGCGAAGTGATGTCGTCGCTGGCCAGGCTGTCCGGGTCGCCCGGCACGTGGTGCCAGGTCGTGAAGCTGCCGCTGGCGATGTCGAAGTGCTGCAGGCCGTCACCGGTGCCGATCCAGAGGCCGCCCTTGCCGTCGTCGACGATGGCGCGCACGTGGCGGTTGCCGTTGCCGCGCCGTGCCGGCTCCTCCGGCAGGAAATGCTGGAAAGCCTGGGCCGCGGCATCGTAGCGCGCCAGGCCGCCGTCGGTGCCGATCCAGAGCCGGCGCTGCGGGTCGACGTGCAGCACGCGCACCCAATTGCTGGCCAGGGTCGTCGGATCGCCGACGGCATTGCGGAAGTTGACGAAGCGGTAGCCGTCGAAGCGCGACAGGCCGTTCTGGGTGCCGAACCACATGAAGCCGTCGGCGTCCTGGGCCATGGCCAGCACCGATTCCTGGGCCAGGCCATCGTCGACGCTGAGGTGTTCGAAACGCAGCGTGGGCACGGGCGCGGCCGCCGCCGGCGTGACGAACCCGCCGGCCAGCGCAAGCAGCAGGACGAACAGCAACGCCTTCATGCCCGCGCCACCGCTCCCGCCGCTCGTTGCGCGAACGGGCAAGCGGCAAGGAGCGCTGCCTGCGCACCTTGCTCGATCAGCAACGCCCTGCTTGTCTGTTCCGTACTCACCCCGCAAGGGTAACAAACAATCTTGATCCGAAGGGAAATTATTGTTGCTTAATCACCCTTTGCGACGCCTTCGCGTCGCGGATCCGCACCACCGAACCACCAGGGCTCGCCGTGGATGGACATTCGCATGATGCCGTGCAGGCCGGAGTTCTGTTCGGTCTGCTGGACCTTGTGGCCGCGCGCCTTGAGGGCATCGACCGTCGCCTGCGGGAAGCGCCCCGCTTCGAGCTCGGTCGGACCGTTGCGGCTGCCGAAGTTCGGCAAGGCGATCGCCTGCTGCATGTTCAGGCCCCAGTCGAGCGTGCCGACCAGGGTCTTGGCGACGTAGTTGATGATCGCCGGTCCGCCGGGCGAGCCGACCGCCAGCACCAGCTTGCCGGTCTGCTTGTCGAACACGATGGTCGGCGACATCGCGCTCCTCGGACGCTTGCCCGGCTGGACCCGGTTCGCCACCGGACCGTCCTTGTCGCGCGAGGCGAAGGAGAAGTCGGTCAGCTGGTTGTTCAGGATGAAGCCGTCCACCATCTGGCGCGAGCCGAAGGCATCCTCGACGGTGGTGGTCATCGACAGCCCGGCGCCGTGGCCGTCGACCACCACCAGGTGCGAGGTGGACGGGGTCTCGATGGCGTTGTCGCGGCCCCAGTGCCACGCCATTTCCATGCCGGGCGGATTGCCGGCCGGGGCCTCGCCCATCGATTTCTCGCCGATCAGCGCGGCGCGTCTGGCCAGGTAATCCTTGTCGATCAGGCCAGGCAGGCCGCGCCCGGGCAGCGGCACGAAGTCGGTGTCGGCGGCGTAGCGGTTGCGGTCGGCGTAGGCCAGGCGCCCCACTTCCGAGAACAGGTGCACCGCTTCAGGCCCTGGCACGCCGTCCACGGGCGCCAGCTTGCGCATGTCGCGCGTCTCGAACATGCCCAGCATCTGGGCCACCGCGATGCCGCCCGAGGACGGCGGCGGCATACCGCAGACGGTGTAGACGCGGTAGTCGCTGCAGACCGGTTCGCGCACCTTGGGGCGGTAGTCGGCGATGTCCTTGGCCGTGAGCAGGCCCGGGTTGGTCGGATGCGACTTGACCTTGTGCGCGATGTCGCGCGCGATGCGGCCCGTATAGAAGGCATCGGCGCCCTTGGCCGCGATCTCGCGCAGGGTCTTCGCCAGCGCCGGGTTCTTCAGCACGTGGCCGACCGGCCAGGGCTGGCCCTCCTTGTCGTAGAAGTAGCTGGCCGCGGCCGGGTCCTTGCGGATGTGGGCGTCCCACATCAGCATGCCGTTCAGGCGCTCGCTGACCGGGAAGCCCTGCTCGGACAGGCGGATCGCCGGCGCGAACAGGGTCTTCCAGGGCAGCTTGCCGTGCTGCTTGTGGGCCAGCTCCAGCATGCGCAGCACGCCCGGCGCGCCCACCGAGCGGCCGCCGACGACGCCGGCGGTGCGCGAGAGCGGCGTGCCGTCGGGCTTTTCGAACAGGTGCTCGTCGGCGGCGGCG
>DNCF01000525.1 GCA_003484545.1 Massilia sp.
GGGTGCCCGCGCCGCAGGTGTACAGGCCGGCGACGGGACCGCGGTAGTCGGCGTGCCCGAGCATCGGCCGCGCCGCGAACAGCTGGTCCAGTCCCAGGGCGCCGTGGAAGATGTCGCCGCCCACCAGCCCGAAGGTGCGTTCCAGGTCGAGCGGACTCATGATCTGCCGGCCCAGCACCGAACGCCTGAAGTTCGGCGCCCAGCGGTCGACGGTGTCGATCATCAGGTCGGCGACTTGCTCGCGGTGCGCGTCCCAGCTCGATCCGTCGGGCAGCTCGGGCGCCACGTGCTGGCAGAACAGGCTGGCCACGTGCCGGCCGGGCGGCGCCAGGGTTGGGTCGAGCGTCGAGGGGATCAGCATCTCGACGATCGGCTCGCGCGACCAGCCGTGCACGCGCGCATCCATCCAGGCGCGTTCCATGTACTGCAGGCTGGGCGCGATGACGATGCCGCTGCCGTGGTGTTCCTGGACCTCGCTGCCGGGCAGGCAGCTGAAGCTCGGGAGTTCGGACAGCGCGACGTTCATGCGGAAGGTGCCGGAGCCGCAGCGCCAGCCCTGCATGCGGCGCAGGAAGTCGTCCGGCAGGACGCCGGGGTCGACCAGTTTCGTGTACAGCAGGCGCGGATTCAGGTTCGAGACCACCACGCGCGCGTCGAAGCGCTCGCCTTTGGTCGTGACGACGCCGCTGGCGCGGCCCTTCTCCAGCAGCACCTCGCGCACGCCGTCGCCGAGGCGGATCTCGACGCCGAGCGCTTGAGCCGCTTTCGCCATGGCCTGGGTGATCGCACCCATGCCGCCGATGGCATGGCCCCAGGCGCCCTTCTTGCCGTTGACCTCGCCGAAGACGTGATGCAGCAGCACGTAGGCCGACCCGGGCGTGTAGGGACTGGCGTAGTTGCCGACCACGCTGTCGAAACCGTAGGCGGCCTTGATCGGCGCGCTCTCGAACCAGCCGTCGAGGTAGTCGCCGGCCGACTTGGTGAACAGGTCGAGCAGTTCGCGCTGGCTCGATAGCGACAGGCCGCGCATTCGGTTGCCGAGCTTGCCGGCCTTGACCAGCTCGGGCAGCGCCGCGAGCCAGCCGCCTTCCACCCGGTTCGGCGGCGTCTGCAGCACCAGTTCGCGCAGCAGGTCGGCGGCGGCGTCCAGGTGGCTGGCGTAGGCCTCGAGCCTGTCCGCGTCGCGCCGGGAGAATTTCGCCACCTCGGCGGCCGTCCTGCCGGCGCCGACCTTCAGGTAGCGCTGGTCGTCCAGCGGCAGGAAGTTCGACAGGGGCCGCTCGACGACGCGCAGGCCGTGGCAGGCCAGGTCCATGTCGCGGATGACCTTGGGATTGAGCAGGGAGACCGTGTAGGAGGCGACCGAATTACGGAAACCCGGGTGGAATTCCTCGGTGACGGCGGCGCCGCCGACGACCTGGCGCTGCTCGATGACGCTGACCTTCAGGCCGGCGCGGGCCAGGTAGAAGGCACACACCAGGCCGTTGTGGCCCGCTCCGATGATGATCGCGTCGCGCATCCGTTTCCTCCCTGGGGAACGCGTGCATTATGCGCCGGATGGCGGGCCGCGTGCACCTCGTATATCGACGAGGTCTGCGCATCGCCGGATCGCCGTCCCGCCCCGCTCAGTCGGCCGCGACGCGCCGGGCGTTTTCTTCCCGCGCCGGGCCGCGCTCCTGCTTGCGTCTTTCGCTGACCATGTCCCTGGTCACCTCGCGCTCGTAGCAGATCGGCGCATGACCGCCCTTCCGGCTCCATGCGCTGCGGCCGCCGCAGGCACTGCCGTTGCGCGTGACGTTGTAGGGACAAGGGCAGCGGCCCGGGTACGAGGCGATCGATTCCTCGATGATGCGTTGCTTGATCTGTCGTTCGCTGGCCTGGCCCCCTTCCCTGGCGGCAGCGGAAGGGAGTGCGATGACGCACAACAGCAGGACAAGCATGCGTACTGCATAGGGTCTTGTAGACATATCGTTCCAGGGTGAGAAAGGTCCGTCGACGGCCGGCCAGCAACAGGCAGCAAGGCTTGAATATACTGAAATTTCCTATACGAAAATCCTCACATTCTCACGGGCAGCGTTGCCCGTCTGGTGCGTCGATGTGCGCGCCGATCGAACTTATTCGCGATCCGGCGGACTAAACCGACAGGACAGGGAGGCGCCTGCGCGCCATGCCCGGCACATCCACCAGGAGCTGACGATGTCGATTACCGGCTATCTCGATTTCCACCCCGAGATCGGGGTACGGGCTTTCGTGCACGAGTCGGCCCAAGTCATCGGCGAGGTGCGCATCGGCGAGGACAGTTCGATCTGGTGCAACGCCGTGCTGCGCGGCGACGTCAACCACATCCATGTCGGGCGCTGCACCAACATCCAGGATTTCACCATCTGCCACGTTTCCCACCGCAGCGAACACAACCCGGTCGGCACGCCGCTGGTCATCGGCGACTACGTCACCGTCGGCCACTCCGTGATCATCCATGGCGCCACCATCGGCAACGACTGCCTGATCGGCATGGGGGCGATCCTGATGGACGATGTCGTCATCCAGGACCATGTCCTGGTCGGCGCCGGCAGCCTGGTCTCGCCGGGCAAGGTGCTGGAAAGCGGTTACCTCTACCTGGGCCGGCCGGCGCGGCGGGTGCGGGCATTGACGACAGAAGAGCTGGGCCGGGTGCGCTACCTGGCCGAGCATTACGTGCGGCTCAAGGACAATTACCTGGCGACGGCGGCGGCGCCGGTGGTCGCCGGCGAGGAGGCGCACGAGGACTGAGCGGGCGGCGATCTCCGCGACGGCGCATCGCCGCGGCAGCGGGACTTTGCCCATGGCCTGGTCGACGCGGCGGCGGTGGACCTCGTGTACGGCCACTCCTCCCACCACGTGAAAGCCATCGAAATTACCATGGCACCGCCATCCTCTACGGCTGCGGCGACCTGCTCGACGACTACGAAGGCATCCGCGGCTACGGGCACTTCCGTGGCGACCTGGGGCTGATGTACTTTCCCACCTTCGAAGACGCCCAGTTGACGCGCTGTGCCATGACAGCCACCCAGACCCGGCATTTCCGGATCAACGCCGCTCCGGAATCCGGTTTGCGCTGGTTGATGGAAACGCTGAACCGGGAAGGCCGGCAGTTCGGCACGCGGGTCTTCAGGCTGGGCCAGCACGCACTGCTGCTGGCCCAGCCGTAAAGCGCACGCTAGCTGGACGCCGCCGCCTTTGCCCGCGCGGCATGCAGCTTCTTGTAGCTGTCCATCAGGCGATGGTGCCGGTCGAGCCCCTCGAGCTGCATGCTGGTCGGGGTCAGGCCGAAGAAGCGCACGCTGCCGTCCACCGAGCCCAGCGCCGCGTCCATGCGCTTGTCCCCGTACATGCGGCGGAAATTGACGACGTAATCGTCGAGTTCCAGCTCCTCGTCGAGCACGACTTCCAGCACCACGTTCAGCGCCTGGTAGAACAGGCGGCGTTCGACGGTGTTGTCGTTGTACTGCAGGAAGGCGCCGACCAGTTCGTGCGCCTCCTCGAAGCGCTTCAGCGCGAGGTTGATCAGCAGGCGCAGTTCGAGCACGGTGAGCTGGCCCCAGTCGGTGTTCTCGTCGAACTCGATGCCGATCAGGCTGGCGATGTCGGAGTACTCGTCCAGTTCGTTGTTTTCCAGGCGATCGAGCAGGTCCGCCAGGCGGCCGTCGTCGAGACGGTGCAGGTTCAGGATGTCTTCACGGAACAGCAGCGCCTTGTTGGTGTTGTCCCAGACCAGGTCCTCGACCGGGTAGATTTCCGAGTAGCCGGGGACGATGATGCGGCAGGCGGTCGCGCCGAGCTGGTCATAGACCGCCATGTAGACTTCCTTGCCCATCTCTTCCAGGATGCCGAGCAGGGTCGCGGCTTCGTCCTCGTTCGAATTCTCGCCCTGCCCCGAGAAATCCCACTCGACGAAATCGTAGTCGGATTTCGCGCTGAAGAAGCGCCACGACACCACGCCGCTCGAATCGATGAAGTGCTCGACGAAGTTGTACGGTTCCGTCACGGCTTCGCTGGCGAAGGTCGGCTGCGGCAGGTCGTTCAGGCCCTCGAAGCTGCGGCCCTGCAGCAGTTCGGTCAGGCTGCGCTCCAGCGCCACCTCGAAGCTCGGGTGGGCGCCGAAGGAGGCGAAGACGCCGCCGGTCTTCGGATTCATCAGGGTCACGCACATCACCGGATACTGGCCGCCCAGCGAGGCGTCCTTGACCAGCACCGGGAAGCCCTGCTCTTCCAGGCCCTTGATGCCGGCGACGATGCCCGGGTACTTGTCCAGCACGTGCTGCGGCACGTCAGGAAGGGCCAGCTCGCCCTCCAGGATCTCGCGCTTCACGGCGCGCTCGAAGATCTCGGACAGGCACTGCACCTGGGCTTCGGCCAGCGTGTTACCGGCGCTCATGCCGTTGCTGGCGTAGAGGTTCTCGATCAGGTTGGACGGGAAGTACACGGTTTCGCCGTCCGAATGGCGCACGTAGGGGAAGGACACGATGCCGCGCGCGACGTTGCCGGAGTTGGTGTCGACCAGGTGCGAGCCGCGCAGCTCGCCGTCGGGGTCGTACACGTCAAGGCAGTATTCGTCGAGGATCTCCGCTGGCAGCGCGTCGTCGGGGCCTGGCTGGAACCAGCGCTCGTTCGGGTAGTGCACGAAGTCCGCGTTGGCGATCTCTTCGCCCCAGTAGGAACCGGCATAGAAGTGGTTGTTGCTCAGGCGCTCGATGTACTCGCCCAGGGCGGAAGCCAGGGCGCTTTCCTTGGTCGCACCCTTGCCGTTGGTGAAGCACATCGGCGAATGCGCGTCGCGGATGTGCAGCGACCACACGTTCGGCACGATGTTGCGCCAGGAAGCGATCTCGATCTTGATGCCCCAGGACGCCAGCTTGCCCGCCATGTTGGCGATGGTTTCCTCGAGCGGCAGGTCCTTGCCCGGGATGTAGGTGCGCGTCGCGGCGTCCGGCTGCAGGGTCAGCAGGGCCTGGGCGTCGGCGTCCAGGTTCTCGACCTCCTCGATCACGAATTCCGGGCCCTGCTGCACCACTTTCTTCACGGTGCAGCGGTCGATCGAGCGCAGGATGCCCTGGCGATCCTTGTCGGAGATGTCGCTCGGCAGCTCGACCTGGATCTTGAAGATCTGGGCGTAGCGGTTCTCCGGGTCGACGATGTTGTTCTGCGAAAGGCGGATGTTCTCGGTCGGGATGTTGCGGGTGTCGCAGTACAGCTTCACGAAATAGGCCGCGCACAGGGCCGACGAGGCCAGGAAATAGTCGAAGGGACCGGGGGCCGAGCCGTCGCCCTTGTAGCGGATCGGCTGGTCGGCGATGACGGTGAAGTCGTCGAACTTGGCTTCCAGGCGCAGCTTGTCGAGGAAGTTGACTTTGATTTCCATGGGAATTCCAGATTTGTCGCAAAAAGATGGCGCATTATCCGTTGTTTCCGCCGCGGGCGAAAGGCTGGAATAAAAAAATCCCTGTAAAAACAGGGATCTATGCCATTCCAGCGTCAGCGGTCGAGGGGATATCCCGGACGGTGCATGCGAAACAGCTGTTCGGGCGTGATCTCGAAATAGTCGGCCGGGCCGCCACCGCGCAGGATCGGCCGGGCGCCGGCGGTATCGTAGATGCCTTCCTTCAGCAGGTGCCGCGCGATGTGCACGCCCACCACCTCCCCCAGCACCAGCCAGTTGCCGGTGGCCGCGCCCCTGGTGGTCTGGAGCGAAATCACCTGGGTGACGCGGCATTCGAAGGCCACCGGCGATTCGGCGACGCGCGGCGTCCCGACCAGACGCGCGGGCGCCGGCGTCAGGCCGGAGAGCGCGAATTCGTCGACCTCGGGCGGCGCCGGTGCGCAGCTCACGTTCATGGCCTCGGCCAGCGGGCGGGTCGCCAGGTTCCACACGAACTCGCCGGTCGCCTCGATATTCTTGAGCGTGTCCTTGCGCCCCTGGCTGGAGAAGCCGATGATCGGCGGGACATAGTTGAAGGCGTTGAAGAAGCTGTAGGGAGCCAGGTTCAGGATGCCGTCCGCGCTGCGGCTCGAAATCCAGCCGATCGGGCGGGGTCCGACGATGGCATTGAAGGGGTCGTGCGGAAGACCGTGGCCCTGCGCCGGTTCATAGAAGTGGTAGTCGTCGTTCAAGTGAAACCTTGGCAAAGGCGTGACGGAGGCGCGGCCCGGGCGCAAAAGCCTCGGACCGCCGGTACGGCGGCCCGATGACAGGCGCACCATTGTGCCAAAAATCCGGCTTGCGCGCAGTGCCGCGCCCGAGCTCATCTCAGCAAGAGTGCGTCCGTCACGGCCTGCAGGTCCTCGAACGTGAGCCCCGGCGCCATCTCCAGCACGCGCAGGCCATCAAGCGTGACGTCGATCACCGCCAGATCGGTATAGATGCGGTTCACGCAGGCCACGCCGGTGAGCGGATAGCTGCATTCGCGCACGATCTTGCTCTCCCCGGTCTTGGTCTGGTGGTCCATCATCACGAACACCTGCTTGGCGCCAATCGCCAGGTCCATAGCGCCGCCGACGGCCGGAATCGCATCCGGCGCGCCTGTGTGCCAGTTGGCCAGGTCGCCTTTTTCCGAGACCTGGAACGCGCCCAGCACGCAGATGTCGAGGTGGCCGCCGCGCATCATGGCGAACGAGTCGCCGTGATGGAAATAGCTGCCGCCGGTGAGCAGGGTCACCGGCTGTTTGCCGGCGTTGATCAGGTCCTCGTCTTCCTCGCCGGGGCTTGGTGCGGGGCCCATGCCGAGCAGGCCGTTCTCGCTGTGCAGGAAGACTTCGCGGTCGCTCGGCAGGTAGTTGGCGACCTTGGTCGGCAGGCCGATGCCGAGGTTCACGTAGGCGCCCTCATGGATGTCCTGAGCCACGCGCGCGGCGATCTGGTCTCTTGTAAAGCGGTTCATGCTGCCTCCTTCACGACGCGCTGGACGAAGATGCCCGGGGTGACGATCACCTCGGGGTCGAGTTCGCCCAGGGGCACGATTTCGCCAACCTGGGCGATGGTGACCTTG
>DNCF01000286.1:0-175 GCA_003484545.1 Massilia sp.
CTACGGCGCGGCCCTGCGCGACTACGTCGATGCCGGCGATGGTCGCGATCGCGCCGGGCGCATGGACCACGTCAACGTACGCTCGGTCGGGCGCATCGAGCGCATCGGGATCCGGGAGGTCCTCTGGGTCGCCTCGGCCGCGAATTACGTCGAGCTGCACCTGGCGGCGCGCAGC
>DNCF01000286.1:503-785 GCA_003484545.1 Massilia sp.
TGCACCTGGCGGCGCGCAGCGTCCTGCACCGCATCACGCTCAACCGCATGGAAGCGCTGCTCCCGCCCGGGGAGTTCCTGCGGGTGCACCGCGGCGCCATCGTGCGGCGCGACCAGATCGCGCGCCTCGACAGCGGCGGCGACGCCACCTGGCGCCTGACGCTGCGCTGCGGCGCCGTGGTGCCGGTCAGCGAACGCTATCTGGAGGCCGTGAAATCGGCCATGTGACGACATGCCGGATCGCCGGGACGGCTGCCCTGTCCCGGCCCGGGCCGGCGTGCCT
>DNCF01000286.1:1085-3079 GCA_003484545.1 Massilia sp.
CCGGCCCGGGCCGGCGTGCCTATACTGCCGTCCGACACCACACGCAAACAGGAGAACACCATGATCGTCCGCCGTTCCTTCCATCGCCTGGCCATGGCGTTGGCCTGCGCATTGAGCTGCACATTGCCTTGTACGTCCGCCACCGCGGCCGATGCCTCGGCCATCCGCGCCATCGTCGACGGGGCGGTGCGCCCGGTGATGGCGCAGCACGGCGTGCCCGGGATGGCGGTGGCCGTGACGGTCGACGGCCAGGCGCTGTTCTTCAACTACGGCCTGGCCTCGAAAGAGCCTGCCGTGCCCGTGACCGAGCACACCTTGTTCGAACTCGGCTCGATCAGCAAGACCTTCACGGCGACCCTGGCTACCTACGCCCAGGCGCAGGGCAAGCTGTCGCTCGACGACCATCCCGGCCATTACATCGCGCAGTTGAAGGGCAGCGCGCTCGACCGCGCCACCTTGCTGGAACTGGGCACCTACACCGCGGCGAACCTGCCGCTGCAGGTGCCGGACGCCGTGCAGGACGATGCGCAGGCGTTCGCCTGGTTGGGCGCATGGCAACCGGAGGCGGCGCCGGGCACGCAGCGCCGCTACTCGAATCCGAGCATCGGTCTGTTCGGACGGATCGCGGCGATGGCGCTGGGCCTCGACTTCGGCGAAGCCCTGGAGCGGCAGCTGTTCCCGGCCCTGGGCCTGGCGCACAGCCACGTGCGCGTGCCCGACAGCGCGATGGCGAACTACGCCTGGGGCTACGACAAGGACGGCAAGCCGGTGCGGGTCCGGCCGGACGTGTTCGCTCCGGAGAGCTACGGCGTGAAGTCGAGCGCCGCCGACATGATCCGCTTCATCCAGGCCAATATCGATCCACGCCGGCTCGCGGCGCCGCTGCGCCAGGCGGTGGAAGGCACGCAGGTCGGCTATTACCAGGTGGGCCCCATGGTGCAGGGACTCGGATGGGAGCAGTACCGCGCGCCCCTCGGCCTGGAGCGACTGCTGGAGGGGAATTCCCCGGCCATGGTCGAGCAGGCCAACCCGGTCGCCAAGCTCACCCCCATGCCGGCGCCGGCCGGCGCCCTGTTCAACAAGACCGGTGCGACGCGCGGCTTCGGCGCCTATGCCGCCTTCATCCAGGACCGGAGAATCGGCATCGTCATGCTGGCGAATAAAAACTACCCGATATCGGCGCGCGTGACCGCGGCCCATGCGATCCTGGAACAGCTCGCTTCCGAGCCACGCAAGAAGACTTCCGCACGATGACCACCCTGCCAACGACGACGCCTGCCGGCGTGCAGCGCGCGCTCCCCGCAGGAGCGCCCGCGCGCCCGCGCAACTTCGGCATCGACTGCCTGCGCGGCCTGGCCATCCTGCTGGTGATCGTGCACCACCTCGCCCTGCCCTTCCGCCTGCCGCTGGGCCCCAGCCTGCTGGGAGAATGGTGGCCGAAGCGGCTGGTCGACGCCGTCAGCTTCAACGGCTACGAAGCCGTGTTCGTGTTCTTCGTCATCTCGGGCTTCCTGATCGCGACGCGCATCATCGAGCGCGACGGCGAGCTTGCACGGGTTGAGCTGCGCCGCTTCTACGCGGCCAGGGCCAGGCGCATCCTGCCCCTGCTGTTCGTGGTCCTGGCGCTGCTGAGCATTCTCGCCTGGTGTGGCGTGCCCGGCTTCGCACCCGAGCAGGAAGAGCAGAGCATTGCCGGCCTGCTGGGCTCGGCCTTGAGCTTTACCTTCAACTGGTACGAGGGCCGCACCGGCTGGGCGCCGGCGGGCTGGGACGTGCTGTGGTCGCTGTCGATCGAGGAGGCCTTCTACCTCGGCTTTCCGCTGCTGTGCCTGTGGTTGCCGCGCCGCCTGCTGGTCGGGCTGCTGGTGCTGTGGGCACTGGCGCTGTCGCCCCTGCGCGACCTGGTACCGGCCAGCGACGAGGTCTGGCGCGAAAAAGCCTACCTGCCC
Source organism: Massilia sp. (assembly GCA_003484545.1). GTDB lineage: Bacteria > Pseudomonadota > Gammaproteobacteria > Burkholderiales > Burkholderiaceae_D > Telluria. The sequence goes on from DNCF01000286.1 coordinate 3,035, forward strand.
GGGATGGCGGCCATCGCCTGGGGCGTGCTGGCTGCCTTGCTGGCG
>DNCF01000285.1:0-1811 GCA_003484545.1 Massilia sp.
TCCGAGCATGAGCGCTTGCCCCGCCAGGAAGCCTGCCGCGGCGAGCACCGTCAACGCCCATGCGCGTGCGCGCCGCGCCAGCCACGCGGCGGCGATACCGCCCGTCGCGAGCAGTGCGGCGGCCCCGGTGATCCAGTACCTCTGCCCTCCTTGCAGCTGCATCGGCGCAGGCACCTTGTCGAGCAGTGCGGGAGCGATCCACAGCAAAGCAAGGGCGGCCGCGCCCAGCAATGCGACCGGCGCCGCGGCGACGAGCGTCGCCTTGTGCGACGTACTGTGGAGATAGCGGGCAACCAGCAGCGCCAGCGCCGGGAACACCGGAAGGATGTATGCCGGCAGTTTGGCGTTCGAGAGGCTGAAGAAGACAACGATCGATACGGCCCAGGCCACCAGGAAACGGCCGGGGTCGAACCCGGCGGCGCCTGCGCGCACGCCATGGCGCAGGCTTTGCGCGAGCACGCCGAACCAGGGCGTCATGCCCACGATCAGAAGCGGCAGAAAATAGTGCCACGGCGCTTGCCTGCTGTGTACATCGCTGACAAAACGGCCGACATGCTCGCGGATGAAGAAGAAAGCCGGGAACTCCGGATTCCTGAGCGAGACCAGCACGAACCACGGCGCGGCGATCGCAAGGAACAAGGCCAGGCCGGGCACGATGTGCAGACGTTTCCATATTCGCCGGTCGCCCGACACCAGCGTGTACAGGACCAGCACCATGCCCGGCAGGACGATGCCGGCCAGGCCTTTCGACAGGACCGCCAGCGCCATCGCGGCCCAGCAGCCGAGCATCCAGTTGCGCCGCACGCGCGGGGAAGCGGCCGGGCGCTGCGCGATGAGCATGGCGCACAAGGCGCAGGTCAGCATCGCGCTCAGGCCCATGTCGTAGGAAGCGACATGGGCTGCCCCTGCCCAGAAGAAGCTCGAGCCCAGGACCAGCGCGGCCGAGATGCCGGTGCCCTTGCCGTACAAACGGCTGCCGGCGAGGTAGACCATGACAATGCCGGCCAGTCCGCACAACCCCGTCCAGAGACGCGCCTGCCACTCCCCGAGCCCGAACGCGGAAAAGACCAGCGCGGTCGCCCACGCCTGCAGCGGCGGCTTGCCGAAGTACCTGATGCCGTTGAGGCGAGGCGTGAGGAAATCCCCGGTGGCGGCCATTTCGCGGGCAATTTCCGCATATCGCCCTTCGTCGCTCGGCACCAGTGTGCGCGCGCCCAGCGTGTAGAACCAGACCAGGCAGAATCCAACGAGCAGGCAAAGGGCCGCGCGCTTCGGTATCCATGGTTCGCGGGCAATCACCTGTGTCTGATCGGGTGCGGTAAGCAGCATGGTTCGACCTCCCGCCAAACTGAAGACCCGTATTCGACCGCTGAGCGTCGCCAATGTTCAGGTAAAACCGGAGGCTTGCTCTCCACTTCCCGGCGCGCGCTGCTGCGGGGCCGGCCATGCGCCCCGGAACGGCATCTTCGCGTGACGGTGAAGAAGGCTGTCGAGGCCTTTTAATCCCGCGCCAGCGGCAAATCCACCCTGAACGTCGTCCCCTGCCCCGCCGCCGTCTCGAACCCGATCCTCCCGCCATGCTCCTCGACCAGGCTCTTGGTGATGCTCAGCCCCAGCCCGGTCCCGCCCTGCTGGCGCGTATCGGCCCCATCGGCCTGGGCGAAGCGCTGGAACACACGCGGCTGGAATTCCGGCGGGATGCCGGCGCCCTGGTCGCACACCGACAGCCGCGCGCAGCCCTCGTGCTCGGCCAGCACCAGGGTGACCAGCCCGCCGCGCGGCGAGAACTTGATCGCGTTCGACAGCAGGTT
>DNCF01000285.1:2005-2343 GCA_003484545.1 Massilia sp.
CAGCAGGTTGGTCAGCACCTGCACCAGGCGGTCGCGGTCGATCGCGGCGGCGAGCTTGCGCGCCGGCTCGCGGCATTCGAGGCGCAGCGTGACACCCAGCTGTTTCGCGTAGCCCTGCATCGCCTCCAGGGCATGCTGGGCCACCGGCAAGAGCGGCTGGGCGCGGCGCTCGAAATGCATGACGCCGGCCTCGATCTTCTGCAGGTCGAGCACGTCGTTCACCATGCGCACCAGGCGCTCGCTGCTCTCGAAGGCGACGGTCACGAGGCGCGCCACGTCCGGCGGCAGTTCGCCGGCCATGCCCTCGCTCAGCATGGCCAGCGAGGCGCGGATCGAGG
>DNCF01000285.1:2574-2716 GCA_003484545.1 Massilia sp.
GCAGTTCGTGCGAGACGGTGGCGACGAATTCGCTCTTCATGCGCTCGACCTTCTTGCGCTCGGAGATGTCGTGCAGGAAGACGGCGAAGAAGACGCCCTCGTTGCTGCTGGCCAGGCCGGCCGTCATCTCGATCGGGAACTC
>DNCF01000432.1 GCA_003484545.1 Massilia sp.
GACGCTCTTCCGATCTCATGGCAGCCCGGGGCGTGCGTGGGGCCGCCGCTGTCGCGTCCGCCGGCGACGACGCCATAGACGCGGCTGCGCCTTGCCCGGTGCTGGGCAACGCGCGCGGCAATCGCCGGATCGGCCCGGATCGCGCGTTCGACGGCGGCGCGTGCCGGTTCGGCCAGCTCGCCGTTGACGAATGCAACCAGGAGTTCGTCCGAAAATTTCATGGCGGCGCTAGGATGTGATCAAGCCATGTTCGTCCAGCACGTCGTGCAGCAGCTCGAGACGGATCACCGGATTGTCGAGCATGAGCATGTTTTGTTTTTGCGAATTGGGCAGCGGCAGCAACTCGCACCAGCGGTTCGCAACCCAGCCGCAGTCGTCGAGCCGGAACGGCGGCTGCACCGGCCAGCGTTCCTGCGGCACGTCGTGCAGCGAAGCGAGCACCCTGTCGAGCGCATCGGCCGCCCCTTGCAGCTCGGACGGGATGCGCACCGCATGGTCGCCCTCTACCAGTTCGACCTCCGCCATCCACAAACCGTTCAATTTTTGTTGCGATGATTTCACTTCGAAGCGGGCGCCGCCGCGGCAGACGATCTGCAGCAGGCCCGGCGACGTGGCGGCGGTCTCGCAGACCGTGGCGAGCGTGCCGCCTTCGACGAAACGCTCGGGCTGGCCGCCGCGCTCGCGCACTTCCTGTCCCTGGGTCAGCAGCACGACGCCGAAGGGCGCGTCCTCGGTCAGGCAACGGCTGACCATGTCGAGGTAGCGCGCCTCGAACACCTGCAGCGGCAGTACACCGTCCGGAAACAACACGGTGCTCAGCGGGAACAAGGGAAGGGAAATCGTCGCCATGCCCCATCATGACAGAATCATCCGCCACACCGCAGCACGATTGCCGCTGTCCGGCCAGCCTGGAGCGCCTGACAAAATCTCCAGGGCAAGGCGCAGCGGCGAAGACAGTACGGGCGTAAGGCGAGACGATGCAACGCCGCGATGGAGGTGTTGTCAGGCGCTCACTCTTGAGGCGGGATCAGGGGCAGGTGACGCAGCCTGTCGGCCAATGCCCCGAGGCGCCAGCCCAGGCGATCCCAGCCGGGGTCGGGCAGGCGCACCACCTGTACCAGTAATTCTCCGCCGGCAACGGCCGGGCAGGCATAGCGGTAGTCGCCGGCATGCTCGAACGGCAGCCGGAATTCCTGCCCGGGGCGCAACTGGAGCGGGCCGAACACGTGACCGACGCGGTCGCGGTTGCGCAGCAGCAGCACGTCCTGCACCCCGAGCGTCAACCGCAGCGTGCGCGGCAGCACGGGGCGCCGGGTACCGGGCGCCGGATCGAGCGCATGGGGCGGGATCTCGAACACGCGCTCGTGGCTGGGATAGCGCAGCGGCGCGAGCGCACCCCACAGGAGCGCCAGCAGCACGGCGCCGGTCATCAGCCACAACGGCGAGTAGCGGCGGAAGGCGGGACGAAAGGCGGGATGCATCGTGTTCCTTGACGAGACGTGCCGGCGGCACGGCGGCCGATTTTATACCGTGAATATTGATTCCTGTAAAATCGTAAACGCGGGAAGCAAGCCTCGTTCGCCCCTCCTGTGCGCCCCGGCGACGATGAGATGCGTATGCTTGCGGCATCGAGAGGCCCCCTATTTCATTTCGTCCAGGCGGACGCACGGCAACCGACCTACATGCAGCGTTCAGACCCCGACCAGAGCAGCCCCCTCCCCCATGCCGCGGCGCGGCGGGGATGGGGGCCCCTGCTGCTGGCCGCGCTGGTGTTCGCGATCTCGCTGCTGGTCACCTGGGTCGCCTGGAACGGCGCCCGGCGCGTCGCCGCCGCCGACCTGGAGGCCCAGTTCGACTACCGTGCGCGCGAACTCGCCACCGGCACCGTGCGCCGCATGGCGGTCTACGAGCAGGTGCTGCGCGGCCTGCGCGGCTTCATGCGCGGCACCGTCGACATCGAGCGCCGCGATTTCGCCGAATACTTCCGCGTCCAGAACCTGCAGGAGCATTTTCCCGGCATCGAGGCGCTCGGCATCGCCAGCATCGTCCCGCCGCGCCGGCTCGCCGCCCACGAGGCGGCGATCCGCGCCCAGGGCTTTCCCGGCTATGGCGTGCATCCCGCGGGCGAGCGCCCGATCGTGACCTCGATCACCCACATCGAGCCGTTTACGGGACGTAACCTGCGCGCCTTCGGCTACGACATGTACAGCGAACCGGTGCGGCAACGCGCCATGGCCGCCGCGCGCGACAGCGGCACCGCGGCGATGTCGGGCAAGGTGGTGCTGGTGCAGGAAGGCAGCAACCCGCAGCCCGGCTTCCTGATGTACCTGCCGATCTACCGCGCGGGAATGCCGGCCACGACCCTCGACGAGCGCCGCGCCGCCATCGTCGGCTGGGCATATGCCCCTTTCCGCATGAACGACCTGATGCGCGGGGTCGGCGGCGCCCATGCCTCCGACCTCGACGTGACGATCTACGACGGCACGCGCGCCGTGCCGGAGGCCCTGCTGTTCCGCTCGCAGCCGACGCCTACCTGGCGCACGCCGCTGCTGCGGCGCACCCTGGTGGCGACGATCTCGGGCCGGCCGTGGACGCTCGAGATCGCCTCCTCGCCCGCCTTCGAAGCCCGGATCGACGACACGCGCCCGCGCGTGATCGCCGGCACCGGCATCGGCCTGGGCTTCCTGCTGGCCCTGGTGGTGTGGCT
>DNCF01000153.1 GCA_003484545.1 Massilia sp.
GTGTGCTCTTCTCGAACATGCGCTGTCCAGGCTGGCCTGGTCGGCGCTGGTGATCGCCCGGCCGTCGCTCCTGCTTGGCGACCGCGCAGCGCTCGGTCAACCGGCCCGTTTCGGCGAAGGGCTGGGCGCGCGCATCGGCGCCGCCCTGGGCCCGCTGATTCCGATGAACCTGCGGCCGATCGCGGCGGACCGCGTGGCCCAGGCGCTGCTGACCCTGGTCCCGAGCGCGGTCGGCAAGCACGTGCTGTTTTCCGGGGCCATGCAGCCCGGGATAACCGAAGCGCCGCCTTGACATATAGCAAGCCGTCGTCGCGACGGCTGGTTTTCAGCGCCGACTCAGCGCCGCCGGCCGGAAAGGAATGCGATGCGTTCCTGGTCTCGGATGGCGCCGATGGCGGGAATCGGGTGACTGAAGCCCGATGCGCGCAATTCCTTCAAAGAACAGTGGAAGCCGGCATCCCACGCGACCCGGATGCGGTAATACATCTCATGCACGTCCCTGAATAACTCCGCGCGCCCGGCGTGCTCCTGTTCGTCCCAGCTCTCCTGAACGATGCCGGCTGCGACATAGCCCGCGCCGGTCATGCTCTCGTATGCATAGATGACGTCGCCTTTTTTCATCTGGCGCAGATGATCAGCATACGCATTGTGCATGTCCTGCTGCACGCCATCGCCGGGTGGGGTACCGGGAACCGGTTTCGGAGTGAGGTAGGCATAGCCTTCCTTCAGCCAGAAGTGGATCGGATTGTCGACGACCGCTCTCGGATGATGGCGTTTGTACCACTTGAGATCGGTGTTCACGAAAAAATGGGAAGAGCTGGCCGAGGTCGGCATGGTTTCTTTCAGGATGGACTGTGAAGGATTATGCGTCGTGCCACTCGGCAATTCAATGGCGCTGCCAGGGATGTCGATCTACAGTCCGGGAAAACGGGCGAATTCGACATCCAAGAAAAAAATTATGCGGCTGCGTCGCTTCTTCGACGGCCTGGCCGCGGCCTGTTAGTCAGGCAGCTGGCGCCGGCCGGTTCCTCATCATCTCGCCCGGGCGCACCGCGCGTTCCGGCGCCTATTGCAAGCGCGACGGCGTCTGCGTGCTGCTGGGCTATGTCAGCAATGTCCTGACCATTGTCTATTTCGGCGCGCTGATCGGCGGTGGCGGCGCGCGAGGTGTTCAGGCTCTTGGTCGGCTAAAGCAAACCCCTTTCGCAGTTCATATGATTTGAAGGTCCGGCGTAGAGAAAGCGAACTCGGGGGCCGTGCTGGTTTTATATTGCCCACGTCCTCCTGCCTCAAGGCGGCTGGTGGAGGGCAATCATTTGTCGGTTTCGAAGAGCTTGGCCGAATGAAACCATGCAGCAAATGGTGCGCCAGCCTGGCTGTCGCCCAACCATGCGGAGTAGCGGCCAGCCATGCTTTCTGGCTATCTCGACGAATCTAACCGGCTCCGTGCGCTCCAGAAAAAAGCAATTGCTCATGTCTATGTAAGGCTCACTAGCTCTATATGCCCGGTCGCGTAGATACCGCTCACGCGCGTAACGCCGCCAGTTTTCGAACCGCGGTTGCGCGTTTTTCTGCCAGCGCGAACACAAATTATTTTTTAGCAATTATAATTGCTGCAATTTATTCGTGGCGGTCCACTTGTAGGCTGCGGCTAGCCACGCGCAATCCACGTAGCTGGAATACCAGAAAGACACGAATGTTCAAATTTAGGATAGTCACGCTGGCCCTGACTTTGCTGTTGACAGGATGCGGTGGCGGAGGCTCGGCCAGCCCGTCGGGGGCGCCGCCGAAGGTGGCCGATGGGGCGTCCCCGCCGGCTGCCACGTTCTCGATTGGCGGCACTGTTAGGGGCCTGCGCGACGGCGCCAGCCTAACCGTGAACAGCGGTGCCGGGGCGTCGCTGGCCATTGCCTCGAATGGCGACTTCGTGTTCCCAGTAAAGGCGGCGAGCGGGACGGCCTATCATGTAACGATCGGCGCCCATCCGGCGGGCCAGGTCTGTACGGTCGGCGCGGCGAGCGGAACGCTTGCCGATGCGGACATCCGCAAGGTCGAGATTCTTTGCAACGCGGCGAGCACGACTGTTGAACAGAGCAGGATGGCGGTCGTGCGGCTGGCGGGGTACGCCGGGTCTCAGGGCGCCGGCGACGGCGATGCCGCTCAAGCGACATTCGCCTGTCCTTTCGGCCTCACGACCGACAGTGCGAGGAATTTGTACGTGACGGACGCGCAAGGGTACTCTGTACGGCAAATCACACCCGCAGGCGTTGTTGGTACGCTGGCGCGCGAGATCAGGTCTCCTGGCGGAATAGCCCGTGACCAGTTCGGCAATCTGTATGTAGCGGACACTATCAACGATGCGATCGTGCAGATTTCCCCTTCCGGCGCGGTATCGGATTTTGTCCGCTTCTACAAGGAGTATACCTATTCGTCGCCGGTTGGCGTGACGATCGATACTGCAGGCAATCTCTACGTAGCGGGGCGCGGCAAGCATGTGATCCTCAAGATCAGCTCTTCCGGGGCCGTCACATCGTTGGCCGGAACGGCGGGGATCGAGGGCGCTGCCGATGGGCATGGCTCGGCTGCCAGGTTCAAGACGCCGTTTGGGGTAGCGATCGACGCCAACGGCAACCTGTATGTATCGGATGAGGGCAACCATACGATCAGGAGGATCACGGCGGCCGGAACGGTGACGACCCTTGCCGGGGCGCCAGGCGTGGCGGGGGCGGTTGATGGCATCGGGGCGGCGGCAAGGTTCAGAAATCCTTCGGGCATCGCCATCGGCATGGACGGCAACCTGTACGTCGTCGACAACGGAAACCGTCGCGTGCGCATGGTGACTCCTGAAGGCACTGTCAGCACGGTGGCGGGCGCCATTTCCGCTGTGGCTGGCGGATACGCAACGCCCGACAGCTTCGAGGATCCCTACGGTATCGCAGTCGACAGTGCGGGCATTCTCTACGTCAGCGATTGCGGCAATCACACAATAAGCAAGCTCGTCTTGAATGAGCAAGCCGGACTGGTGACCGTGACGCCGCCGCCATCCGTATTTCCTGCAAGCGGCATCGTGACGACGCTTGCCGGCAAGGTCGACCAGATGGGGGCGGTCGACGGCCAGGGAAGTGCAGCCCGGTTCAATGAACCGGGTTTACTCATCGTCGACCATGCCGGGAATATCATTGTCGGCGACGGATGGCCGAGCAATCTCCTGCGCAAGGTATCGCCTTCGGGAGCCGTGACGACCCTGGCGGGGACGCAAGGATCCTGGCACACATCGACTGATGGCGTCGGCTCGCAGGCGAGCTTTGACGGTTTTCGCGGGCTCGCCATCGACGGAGCCGGCAATATTTATACTCCCGGCACTGGAACCGTTGGCGGAACGAGCATAGGGCTCAGGAAGATCACGCCTGCCGGCAGCGTCACGACCATCGATGTTCCGATCTATGGCGGACACCCGCTCCGCGCGATCGTGGCGGATGCGGCCGGCGACATTTATGCCATCGATAACTCCAGGATCGACAAGATACGGATGTCACCAATGGAGGTCAGCGTGTTCGCCGGAGACCTGAGTTCGTTCGACCCCCGGAAGCACTTTGACGGCGCGCCAGACCTCGCGCGGTTCGATGGTCCGATCGGGATCGTCGTCGACACGCACGGCAATATCTTTGTTACCGATACGGCCAACCTGGTGATCCGGAAAATCAGTCCCGAAGGCTTCGTCACGACGTTTGCCGGCAGGGTAGGGAAGTCAGGCACCGCGCCAGGCTATGGTTCCGCGCACGTCGACGGGACCGGGGAAACCGCACGCTTTCACTATCCTGTGGGACTGGCCATCGACGGTGCTAACAATCTTTACGTTACGGATAATTACACGATCCGAAAAATCAGCCCGGACCGTACCGTGAGGACGATCGCCGGCCTGGCTGGCGTAAAGGGCAGTGTCGACGGTGTTGGTGCGGCGGCGCGATTCGGCCAACTGTTCGCTATCGCGGCGGACAAGGCGGGGGTCATCTACGTCACCGACAATCAAACTGTCCGCAAGATCGTCCAGCAATAGCGCCGCGGGTAATGCGCCCCCGCCCGCATGGGGCTTCGGCTTGCCCGGCCCGCCGGCTGCGCAGCGACGGCGTTGGAGCGATACAGGTCAGCCAGCAGACGCCGGCCGGTTCCCCATCATCTCGCCCAGGCGCACCGAACGCTCCGGCGCCCACTGCTCGTTGAAGCGGATGGTGTTCTCCTTGAACAGCATCACGACCGTCGAGCCGAGCAGGAAGCGGCCCATCTCTTCGCCTTTCTTCAGCACCACCGGCTGGGTGTCGTAGGTCCAGTCGCAGATGCGCGCCATGCGCGGCGGATTGACCACGCCGTGCCAGGCGGTGGCCATGCTGCCGACGATGGTCGCGCCCACCAGCACCATCACGAAGGTGCCGAACTCCTCGGACTCGAAGACGCAGACCACGCGCTCGTTGCGCGCGAACAGGCCGGGCACGCCGCGCGCCGTGGTCGGGTTCACCGAGAACAGCGCGCCAGGGACGTAGATCATGCGCGTCAGGCGGCCGTCGCAGGGCATGTGGATGCGGTGGTAGTCCTTCGGGCTCAGATACAGATTCGCGAAGCTGCCGTGCTGGAAATGCGAGGCCAGCCCGGCGTCGCCGCCGACCAGTTCGGCGGTGGTGAACTTGTGGCCCTTGGCCTGCAGGATGCGATGGTCGTCGATCGCGCCGAACTGGCTGATCGCGCCGTCGACCGGGCAGACGAAGTCGGCATCGGCCAGCGGACGCACGCCGTCGCGCAGGGGCCGGGTGAAGAACTCGTTGAAGCTGGCGTAGCTGGCGATGTCGGGATTGGCCGCCTCGGCCATGTCGACGCCGTACTTGCCGACGAACCAGCGGATCAGGCGGGTCGTCATTGCGCCGCCTCTGGCGCCGGCGACGCGTCCGGCAAACGAGGTCAGCGCCTGCTTCGGCAGGACGTATTGTGGCAGTACTTTAAAGCGGTCGGACACGGTTCGAGGCCCCAGACAATAAGGATTGCGAATTATAAATAAGGGACGCGCCGGTGCATATCATTGTTTTATGCAACGGCCGTGGCTGCCCAGTGTAGCGCATCGTCTCCCTGCCGGGCGTCCGGCGCTTGTTGTTCGGCCATGCATATCAAAAAAATATTCTTCACGGCAACGCAAATGGCGGAAACTGGACGACAATACGCGCTTCTTTCATTGTCCGTTCGATATGCACCCTGCATTTTCCCCGATCCGCCTGACGCTGCTGGCCGCGGCACTGGCATCCACCTTCCCGCTGCACGCCCAGGAAACCCCGCAACCAGTCGCCGCCAAGGCCGAGCCCGCCCAGCCCGCGTCCGGGCAGAAGATGCAGACGGTCGAGGTCAAGGGCAGCGCCGACGCCTACGACCCGCGCCGCGACGACACCGCGACCAAGATCGTGGTCAGCCAGGAAGAGATCGTCAAGTACGGCGACACCAGCGTGACTGACGTGCTCAAGCGCGTGCCCGGCATCACCGTCAACAGCAGCAACGGCCGCGGCGGCGAGATCCGCATGCGCGGCCTGGGCGCCGGCTACACCCAGATCCTGATCAACGGCGAACGTGCGCCGGCCGGCTTCTCGATCGAATCGCTCTCGCCCGACGTGATCGAACGCATCGAGGTGCTGCGCGCGGCCAGCGCCGAGTTCTCGACCCAGTCGGTGGCCGGCACCATCAACATCGTGCTCAAGCGAGCGATCCGCAGCGCCCAGCGCGAACTGAAGGTGGGCATGCGCCGCACCAGCAGCGGCATGCGCGGGCCGAACCTGAACCTGCAGCTGTCGGACAAGCTGGGGAAGATGTCGTATTCGATTTCCGGCGCGGCCGCTCACGAAAGCTTCGACCGCAGGGCCACCGTCACCGAGGACGCGTTTGCCGCGAGTGGCGTGCAGACCCAGGCGCGCAGCACGGTCGGCGTCGAGGACGGCTCCTTCACCTTCGCCAACCTGGCGCCGCGCCTGAACTGGAACCTGGAGAACGGCGACACCCTCACGTCGCAGACCTTCCTCAACGCCGGCAAGTTCAAGACGCGCACGGACGAAGTCGCGAGCACCGCGATCGGCGCACCGGCGCCGTATCCGGACCTGGACCTGGCCAACGAGTCGAAGAACAACTACTTCCGCACCGAGCTGAACTGGGTGCACAAAATGGCGGACGGCGCCAAGCTCGACACCAAGCTGGGCGTGCAGCGCGGCGACAGCGACACCGAGCAGCGCCGCGTCACGCCGGCCGGCGCGGCACGGCCACTCGACAACGTCATCACCTCCAACAGCGAGGACCGCGGCGTGACCAGCACCGGTAAATTCTCGAAGACGATTTTCGACGGCCACGCGCTGGGCATGGGCTGGGACGGCGGCTACAACACGCGCGAGGACGAGCGCGTCGAACTCGAAGCCGGCCGCCTGGTGTTCCCAGGCCTGCCGGATGGCGAACAGTTCGAAGCCCAGGTATCGCGCCTGGCGTTGTATGCGCAGGACGAGTGGAGCATCAGCCCGCGCCTGTCGGTCTATCTCGGCGCGCGCTGGGAGGGCATCCGCACCCGCACCTCGGGCAATACCTTCGAGACCGGCCGCTCGCGCTCGAGCGTCTGGAGCCCGGTGCTGCAGACCCTGTGGAAGATCCCGGAAACCAAGGGCGACCAGGTGCGCTTCGCCGTCACCCGCACCTACAAGGCGCCGAGCGTCTCGAGCCTGATCCCGCGCCGCCAGACCTCGGTCGACAACCGCTCGACCGACCCGGACTACCAGGGCAACCCGGACCTGCAGCCGGAACTGGCGCTGGGCTTCGACCTCTCCTACGAGCACTACTGGGCGGAGGGCGCGCTGCTCTCGGCCAGCGTCTCGTCGCGCCGCATCGACGGCTACACCCGCAGTCTCGTCACCTTCGACGGCGCGCGCTGGGTCGCGATGCCGATGAACGCCGGCCGCGCCGAAACGCGGGGGCTGGAGCTGGAAGCGAAATTCCCGCTGAAGGCGGTCATGGAAGGCGCCCCGGCGATCGATCTGCGCGCCAGCCTGAGCCGCAACTGGTCGGAGGTCGACGGCGTGCCGGGCCCGGACAACCGCCTGGACGGCCAGACGCCGCTATCGGCCAACCTCGGCGTCGACTACAAGAAGGGCAGCTTCAGCACCGGCGCCAGCTTCGCCTACAAACAGGGCGGGCAGGTCCGCGTGTCCGAGCGCCAGACCTCCTACATCGAGACGCGGCGCGACCTGGAAGCCTATGTGCTCTACAAGTTCACGCCGAAGCTGCAGCTGCGCGTGGCGGGCCAGAACCTGCTGGACCAGGACTTCACCCACCGCAGCAGCTATCTCGAGGACGGGCGCGGGCTGGTGGTGCGGCGCGGGGTGTATCCGGTCGGGGTGACGCTGAGGGCGACGGTGGAGGCGAAGTTCTAATTGATATCCTTGCCGGTTCGCAAACGCGCGAGCGCGGCTCTGTTGCGCACACGTATGCGATTGGCAATCTTGTCATCGGTCTCGGACACGTCATCAGTCGGACCGATGCACTCGCCGTCCGAGAACTGATCCTCTTCCAGGTCCAGCGACGCGCAGCTGATCGCGCCATCGGCGCCGCGAAGCGTCAACAGATCGATTTGCGCGCAATGCTCAAGAATCGTCGCGCCGAGTTTGCGGTAGAACACCTGGCGAAACTCGTCATCGAGTCGTAACAGCCGATCCAGGACGTCCGTCGGGACACTGACCACTGAAAGTAGCGTCAGCGCGACAGTCCTGGTTTCGAACACCAGCCCGCTTAGCCTGTCCGTTCCCAGGATCGCGGACCTGGTCGCGAAGCCGCTATCTATCTCCAGGCCGCTGAAACACAGGACAGTCTTCGCCAGCCCTCCGGTCACTACATATACACAGTCGCGGTCCTGCTCCTGCGATTCGAGCGACACGCCAGGTCGTACCAGGTGCTTGCGCAACTGGCGCGCATGACGGGCCAACTTCGCCGCGCTGAGCCCAAGCGCCTCGGCCATCTCGAGACAAGCTTCGTTCATCTGTTACTCCTTCTTCTCGACTCGTTCTGTTTTTGCCAAGAAAGTAATATTAGCTACAGAAATGAATAGATTCCGTAAAGTACTTCATGATTATCCTGAATAATATGTGTTTACTTGTATCAGTTTCAGGTAGCTGTCCATTTTGGTGCAATCGGATTGGCGGTGTTCCAATCAGGTGCATCGGCAGTTATGTAAATAAACAGTTGATAATACGAAGAAACAACTAGTTTCCGTAATTCACATGCATTTGATGCTGCTCTGCTACTGGACTGTATGTTTTGATCTAAAACAAATTCTTCACTCACTGTAAATATTGGTTTTGAATTACCATTTCCGTCCGATTCCACTAACCGCATGCAAGGGCCAGAATGTTAAATGTATTCGTTGCCGAGCCGAACGAGACGTTGCGGGCCGGTATTATTTCAGTGATCAGTAAAGAGAGTGCTTATCGCCTGATCGGAGAGGCGTCGTCGCGTGCCGAACTGATGTCCCAACTACGGCTCGGAAGGACTGATGTGCTGATCCTGGAGCCGCGGATGGGCGGCGCAACGGGAGAAGGATTGATCCGTCAAATTAAGGAAGTCTGCCCTGATACCGCGATGCTCGCTTTTTCCGACATAGACGAAATAAGGTTTGGCGTGCGCTTGTTGAAAGCCGGATTGAAAGGCTTTCTTTCCAAGAGCGCGGGAAGAGACGAACTGATCAATGCGCTCGAGAGAATTGCTTCAGGACGACCGCATATCAGTAGCGTGCTGGCAGAAGGAATCGCTCTTGGTCTGAGTGCCAAGGAGGAGGAGAAACCCCATACGACCTTGTCGGAACGTGAGTTGGACGTGTTTTGCCGACTCGTGCGTGGGGAACGAGTAGGAGCAATCGCCAGCACTCTTTTTCTCAGCCCGAAAACCATCAGCACCCACAAACACAGGATTTTTCAGAAGATGGGCGTTTCTAATCTGAGCGAACTTGTTCGTTATGCCTTGGTAAATGACATTGCGGACCGCTGTCACTAGCCGGGCCGGTGTTGCATGCCGGCGGACACACCCCTAGCGTTGTTACGCTCTACCGGAGCCGGCGGTCGGGAAATATACCGGCACCATAGAGATGTCCAGGATCGTCAGTATCGGCGCGCAACGGAATGACGTCTCTTCTGCAGCGGGAATAGTCCATGGCGCCAGCCGAACTGCCGATGACGGCGTTTCTTACTTGAAAGAATACACCGTTTCGATGTCATTGCGGCGATACGGTGACCGATGATTGTCGACACTGCGAGGCGATGATGTGCGAAGGGCGAACAGAACAAATGTTGGACGACATTATTGCTTCGATAGTAACGAGCTCCAGGTCGGAATTCGGCCGGCGCAGCCTGCATTTATTAAAACAGCACATGGTCGTGCTGGTCTGCCTGGCCAGAAGCGAACAGCTGCTCCAGATAAGACAGGAATCGGCAAAGCTCGCCGACACATTGAACCGAATCGATGCAGAGCGCCGTCGTATCGCCTGGTGCAAGCTGATGTCGAGCGAATCTTCCGAAGTCGAGGACACAGTGCAGCGATATCAATGAGACGGGAGAGGCGTGCAGATAAACCTGGCCGGTATGTGGTCTATGTTTTTGTTGAAAAGCTTATTGCGTCGGCGAAATAAAGCCGTGGCTGATGGTCCGAATGCTGTGGCAAGACATCCCCCGGCTTATTGAATGCAAGGATTTGGGGTGAACGCATCTTCAAGACTGATGTATTGGCTAGATCGCAGCAGCGCAGGGTTTTCGAAACTGCGAAGTGCCCTGCTGTGCAAGTCGTTTTACGCACCGCCGGTTATATAGGGTTCAACATAGGAATTGAAAGAAGAAAATCTTTTTCTTATATGACTTAGTAGCTCATCGTCTGATCTCGTCCACACCTCTTCCGGATAAATTGGAAAACTTCTGATGCGACCCCGTATAACGATAAAAATCGTTCCAGGTTCGTTTGCTTTTGCGCGAAGCGAGGCTAGCCAGTTAATCGTTTCCGCCTTCATAAGCATTCTCTCTACCATTGTTTTATCCGACGCCTGATTGTGATAATTCGACCGGCATGATGCTACCGAGTTCTGAGCTGCCGGTTTATTTATGATATGGATCAGGGTGGTCTGGTGAAGCGAAGAAAGCAAGGACACCGGGTTGCGCCAGGCTTGATATCAGCCACGCCGTTCAAATCGACATTCAATCTGTGTGATGACTACGAATAATCGAGCAGCTATTGTTGCCAATAAGAAAGGTATCGGTAATTAATCATGTTTGAGCGAACTGATCATTTGAAGGAGGCTGTCGTGCAAAGAGGTATTTCGATTGATCTGGAGTGCGGCGCATTATGGGCATGGGTGTTCATGTCAAAGCATGGGATCGACACGAGCACGATCCTGAGAGTCCTCTCACAGCCCACGAAAAGACGGCAAGGTGACTGTCAAATGCAAGCGAATGCAAGTCACGGATATCGCTACCGTTGACTTCACGTAGTGTCGGACAGCACGCATGGCGCGATTTGCCGCGAATGTCGTTTGAAGCTGCTGACTGCGGTGACGCGACGACGATCGCTGTCACGAGTGGGCAAGGTACCGCGACCTGCGGTGACCGCGCCGGCTCGGCTGCACTCAGGCCAGCCGCATCGCCACCGCCCCGCAGGCGATCAGCGCCGCCGCCGCCAGCCGTCCCGGTCCGATGCGCTCGCGCAGGAACACGAATGCGATCGCGGTCGCGAACAGGATCGAGGTCTCGCGCAGCGCCGCCACGGCGGCCACCGGCGCCTGCGTCATCGCCCACAGCGCCACGCCGTACGA
>DNCF01000414.1 GCA_003484545.1 Massilia sp.
TCGAGGATTCGCTGGCGCAGCCAGGCCAGCAGGTGTCCGCCGACGACTGGCGCAAGCGCTGGGCGGCCCTGCTGCCGGCCGGCGCCGACCATGACGCCGTGCTCGACGCGCGCTTCGAGGCGGCCCTGAACGCCCTCGAGGGCGACCGCGCCGGTTATGCGCGCCTGCTGGAAGCGAACCGCGCCACGCTGCTGCAGGAACTGCTGCGCCAGGAAGTGGCAAACGGCATCGACAGCGGCGCCGAGTTCGCGCGCGAGCGCCTGAAGCTCCAGGTCGAGGCCCTGCAGTCGAGCCTGAAGGCCGGCGACAGGCACGGTCACAAGCATGGCGACAGGAGCGGCGAATTGCGCCAGCTGTGCGCGCTGCCCGCCCTGGTCGACGAGCGCACCGCGCTGCGTCTCGAGCAGCTCGTCATGCGCACGGTGCGGGAGGGCAAATGAGCCAGGTGAGGGTACAGGCCGGGGACTTCGACCTCGGCCAGGAACTGGCGCGCCTGCGTGAAGGCGACGCCCGCGTCGGCGCCGTGGTCAGTTTCGTCGGCACGGTACGCGACATGAACGACGGCGCATCCGTCTCCGAAATGGAGCTGGAACACTACCCGGGCATGACGGAAAAGGCGCTGGAAGACATCGTCGAGCAGGCCAAGGCCCGCTGGCCACTCTACAACGCGCTGGTGATCCACCGCGTCGGGCCGCTCGCGCCGCTGGAGCAGATCGTGCTGGTCGCCGTCAGCGCCGCCCACCGCGGCGAGGCGTTTGCTGCCTGCGAGTTCATCATCGACTACCTGAAGACCGACGCGCCGTTCTGGAAGAAGGAGCAAACGCCGGAGGGTGCGCGCTGGGTCGATGCGCGCCTGTCGGACGACAGCGCCAAGGCCAAGTGGAAGACCGCATGAGGCTGCGCCCTTGAGCTGGCTCGCGGTAGGAGCGGGCGCGGCGATCGGCGCCTGGCTGCGCTGGGGACTGGGGCTGTGGCTGACCAACGTCCACGCCCACCTCCAGGCCGGCACGCTGGCGGCCAACCTGGTCGGCGCTTACCTGATCGGCATCGCGCTCGGCTTCTTCTCGCACCACCCGGGCCTGAGCCCCGAGTGGCGCCTGTTCGTCGTCACCGGCTTCCTCGGCGGGCTGACGACTTTCTCCAGCTTCTCCGGCGAATCGGTGGCCCTGCTGCAGCGCGGCCAGTACGGCTGGGCGCTGGCGCACACGCTGCTGCACCTGGGCGGCTCGATCCTGCTGTGCATCGCCGGCTTTGCGACCTGGCGCGCGCTGCGCGGCTGACTGCTTCCGGTCAAGAACGAAAAGCCTTCTTGCTGGCAAAGTTTCGGCTGGACAACAACCGGAGCCAGCCATGACCAATGCCTACCGCCCGACCGCCGCCTTCGTCGGCGCTTCCTGGGGCGCACTGCTGATCGGCGCGATCGCGTACCTGATCGGCCTGTGGAACGCCCAGATGCAGCTCAACGAGAAAGGCTATTACCTGACCCTGCTCATGTACGGCCTGTTCGCCGCCGTCTCGCTGCAAAAGACGGTGCGCGACCGCAGCGAAGGCATCCCGGTGACCAACCTGTACGCCGGCCTGTGCTGGGTATCGCTCTTGGCGGCCGTGCTGCTGTTGACGGTCGGCTTGTGGAACGCCACGCTCGAGCGCAGCGAGAAGGGCTTCTATGCGATGTCTTTCCTGCTCAGCCTGTTTGCCGTGGTGGCGGTGCAGAAGAACGTGCGCGACGTGGGCGCCATCGCCGCCGCGCACGGCGTTCGCCCTGGCGAGGCCTGAGAGCGGCCCGGGCCAAGGGCGCAAGACCCTTGGCTTGCTCTGCCGGCAACAGCCCGGAGCCGTGCCGGCTGGCAGGGTGTGGCAGAACCACCGGCAGAACGACGATCAGTCGATCTCGCTCACGAACTGCCCGAGCGGGCGGCGCACCTTCGGCAGGTCGACCAGCCAATCCTGCTCGGCCTTGCGGTAGCCCAGCGGCAGCATGACCGCGCTGCGCAGGCCGCGCTCGCCCAGGTTCAGGATGCGGTCGACGGCGGCCGGATCGAAGCCTTCCATCGGCGTGCAATCGACTTCCTCGAAGGCGGCCGCGACGATCGCCGCACTGAAGCCGATGTAGGCCTGGCGCGCGGCGTGCTCGAAGTTGAGCTGCGCGCCGCGGCCCGGGTAGGTCGACAGCAGTTGCTGGCGGTAGGCTTCCCAGCCTTCGTTGCGGAAACCGCGCACCTCGTTGGTGAGGTCGAACATGTGGTTGATGCGCTCGGGCGTGTAGTCGTCCCAGGCGGCGAACACCAGCAGGTGCGAGGCGTCGACCACCTGCGCCTGGTTCCAGGCGACCTCGCGGATCTGGGCGCGCAGCGCCGGATTGTTCACGATCAGGATTTCATAGGGCTGCAGGCCGGACGAGGTCGGCGCCAGGCGCGCGGCTTCGATGATGCGGTCGAGCTTATCCTGAGGCACCTTGCGCGCCGGGTCCATTGCCTTGGTGGCATAGCGCCATTTCAGTTTGTCGAGCAATTCCATGTGATGTGCTTTCGAATTAAAGGGCCGTTATTGTATTGTTTCGCCGCAGATAGATAAACTACGATTCTGGCAAATGATTTGTTCTTGAAGGAGCAAGATGGGGCGGAAGTTCGATCACCTGGCCGATGTCGAGGTGTTTCTCAACGTCGTCGAGCACGGTTCGTTCAGCGCGGCGGCGGTCGTGCTGTCGACCACGCCTTCGGTGCTGAGCCGGGCCGTGTCGCGGCTCGAGGCGCGGCTCGGCACGCAATTGTTGCGCCGGACCACGCGCAGCCTCAGCCTCACCGATGCCGGCCAGCGCTATGCCGACGAGGCGCGCGACGCCTTCGCCCGGCTCGGGCAGGCCGAGCAGGCAATGCGCAGCACCACGGCGCAACTGAGCGGCAAGGTACGCATGAGCGTGTCCACCGGCTATGGCCTGCAGCGCCTGCCGCCGGTGCTGGCCGCCTACGCGCGCGCCTATCCGCTGGTCGAACTAGACGTCGACATCACCAACCGCAACGTCGACCTGGTGGCCGAGGGCTTCGACCTGGCGATCCGCTCCGGCCCGCTGCCGAGCAGCACCATGGCGTCGCGCCACCTGGAAGCGTCGCCGCTGTGCCTGCTGGCTGCCCCTGCCTACCTGGAGACGGCCGGACCGCTCGCGACGCTGGACGACCTGGCGCGCCAGCAGTGCATCGCCTTCGTCCGGCCCAACACCGGGCGGGTCTTTCCCTGGCAGCTGCGCGATGGCGAGCGCGACATCGACTGGATCCCGCCGGCGTCGGTGACGGTGTCGACCGACGCGATGGGCGTCATCTGGCTGGCGGAGCAGGGCATGGGAATCGCGCTGTGTCCGCGCCTGTTTGCCGAAGCCAGCCTGGCGGCGGGACGGCTGGTGGAGGTGCTGCCACGGCTGGGTGGACGCACGCGCGCGTTCTCGGTCGTCTATCCGGCCCACCGTGGCTTGTCGGCGGCCTCGCGCGCGCTGATCGACATGCTGGTGGCGGCGCGGGACGGCTCAGGCGGGAGCTAGCCCGCGAAGACAATACCAGCGCGCGGCGAGGCAATGCAAGGCCGCCATGGAGGTGTTGTCAGGCGCTCCGAATCGATGAATGCCCGCGCACGCATGGCCTGGTTGCCGGCTCGGGCAGAGCGCGGCAGGCGGCCGCAGCCGCCCGCCACCCTCCCCCCCCCCCGCGCCCCCCC
>DNCF01000520.1 GCA_003484545.1 Massilia sp.
CGCGATCGAGCTGATCGTCGGCATCCTGTTCACGCGCGCGCCGGGCATGTCGCTGTCGCGCATGCCGGTGTACGCCTGGGCCATGCTGGTGGTCGGCATCATGATCGTGTTCGCCTTCCCGGCCGTGATCGCCGGCACCGCGCTGCTGGAAATGGAACGCGCCTTCGACTGGCCCTTCTTCAACGCCGAGCGCGGCGGCGACCCGATCCTGTGGCAGCACCTGTTCTGGTTCTTCGGCCACCCCGAGGTCTACATCATCTTCCTGCCGGCGGCCGGCATGGTCTCGACCATGATCCCGACCATCGCCGGCAGCCCGCTGGTGGGCCGGCGCGCCATCATCGTGGCGCTGGTGGCGGTCTGCTTCTTCAGCTTCGCGCTGTGGGCGCACCACATGTTCACCGCCGGCCTGGGGATCATGACGATGAGCTTCGTGTCGGCGGCCAGCATGGCGGTCGCGGTGCCGACCGCGATCCAGGTGTTCGCCTGGATCGCCACGCTCTGGCGCGGCAAGGTCGCCATGACGGCGCCGGCGCTGTTCCTGGCCGGCTTCATGTTCATCTTCGTGCTCGGCGGCCTGACCGGCGTGATGGTGGCCCTGCTGCCCTTCGACTGGCAGGTGCACGACACCTATTTCATCGTCGCCCACTTCCACTACGTGCTGATCGGCGGCATGGTGTTCCCGGTGTTCGCCGGCATGTACTACTGGATCCCGCTGGTCAAGGGCCAGCGCATGTCCGAGCGCGTCGCGCGCTGGGCCTTCTGGCTGATGTTCGGCGGCTTCAATCTCGCCTTCTTCCCGATGCACATCAGCGGCCTGTTCGGCATGCCGCGCCGGGTCTACACCTATCCGGCCGAGATGGAATGGGGTACGCTGAACATGCTCTCCACCGTCGGCGCCTTCGTCTTCGCGCTGGGCGTGCTGGTGTTCGCCGTCGACCTGGTGCGCAGCCAGCGCCGCCCGTCGCGCGATCCGGGTAATCCGTGGAACGCCTCGACGCTCGAATGGCTGCCGTCCGGCGACTACGCCACGCGCAGCATTCCGCAGGTTCACTCGGCCGATCCGCTGTGGGACCAGCCGAACCTGGCCAGGGAAGTCGAGGCCGGCCAGCACTACCTGCCCGGCAGCGCCAGTGGCCTGCGCGAGACGATCGCCACCAGCCCGATCGCGGCGCGCCCGACCTACCTGATGATCCTGCCCGGCGACAGCTGGCTGCCGGTGATCGCCGCCGCCGGCACCGCCGGCTTCTTCCTGCTGATGACGGTGAAGCTGATGTGGCTGGCCTGGGCCTGCGGCATCACGGCGGTCGGCGCCGTCATCGCCTGGCTGTGGCAGTCGGACCGCAAGCCGTCGATCGTCGAGGCCCGTGTGTCGGACGACCTGGTGCTGCCGGTGGGCGCGAAGGGCCTGCGTTCGCACTCGTGGTGGGGAACGGTCATCATGCTGGTGGTCGACGCCATCATCTTCGCTTCGCTGGCCTTCGCCTACATCCACATCTCGATGCGCCTGGTGGTGTGCCCGCCGCCCACGGCCGGGTTGCCCGATCCGCTCTGGCAGCTGCTGTCGAGCGCCCTGCTGCTGACCGGCTCGGCATTGATGTTCTGGGCCACGCGTTCGGCCGGCAAGCGGCGCCTGCCATGGCTGGCGCTGGCGGCCACGGCCTGCGTGGTGCTGGCCTTCCTGGCCGACTTCCACGGCTATCAGCTCGCCGGCCTGGCGCCGCGCCGGCTGGCCTGGAGCGCGACCATCGCGGCGATGCTGACCTACCAGGGCCTGCACGTGGTGCTGGTGGCGA
Source organism: Massilia sp. (assembly GCA_003484545.1). GTDB lineage: Bacteria > Pseudomonadota > Gammaproteobacteria > Burkholderiales > Burkholderiaceae_D > Telluria. Next base: position 1,794 of record DNCF01000520.1, read on the forward strand.
TCGTCGGCCTCTACCTGGCCGCGCGCGGCTGGAGCGGACGCCTCACGACGCACAGCCGCGCCACCCTCGACAACTCGGCACTGATCTGGCACTACACCACGCTGCAGGGCATCGCCGCGGCGCTGATCGTGCACATCGTGCCCCTGCTGATGGATTGACGATGCGCGAACGATTCCTACGCAAGCTGTTGCGCGGCACCCTGCCGCTGCTGGTCTGGGCGGCGCACTTCGGCGCCTGCTACGTGTTCGTCGCCGCCCAGTGCAGCCCGGCGGGCTACGTGCCCGGCTATCCGCAGCGCCTGCCGCTGGCGCTGGTCACGGCGGCGGCGCTGGCGGCCTGCGCCCTGCTGGGGTGGAAGTGGAAAAACACCCTGCGCCACGCCGACGAGCGCACCGCGCTGCTCGACTGGGCGGCGGGCGGGACGGCGGTGCTGGCCTTCGTCGGCATCCTGTGGACCTCGGTGCCGATGTGGTTCATCCAGGGGTGCCGGTAACGGAACCCGCCGTGGCCGATTATTTCGCCGCCGCGCGCACGCGCCACACCACATTGCCGACGTCGTCGGCCACCAGTAAGGCCCCCCGCTTGTCGATCGCCACGCCCACCGGCCGTCCCATCGCCTTGCCGTCCTGGTCGACGAAGCCGCGCAGGACCTCGACCGGCATCCCGCTTGGCTTGCCGTTTTCAAAAGGCACGTAGACCACGTTGTAGCCCGACAGCGGCTTGCGGTTCCAGGAGCCGTGCTGGCCGATGAAGGCGCCGCTGGCGTAGGCCGGGCCCAGCCGGGCGCCCTCGGAGAAGGCGAGGCCGAGCGCGGCGACGTGGGCGCCGAGCGCGTAGTCGGGGGCGATCGCCTTTGCCACCAGTTCCGGGCGCTGCGGCCTGGCGCGTTCGTCGACGTGCTGGCCGTAGTAGCTGTACGGCCAGCCGTAGAAGGCGCCGTCCTTCACCGAGGTCAAATAATCGGGCACCAGGTCGCTGCCGATCTCGTCGCGTTCGTTCACCACCGTCCACAATGCGCCAGTGTGCGGTTCCCAGGCCATGCCGTTCGGGTTGCGCAGGCCGGAGGCGAACA
>DNCF01000151.1:0-6986 GCA_003484545.1 Massilia sp.
GCTCTTCCGATCTCCTGCGCGTGCGCCGGCAGGGCGAGGCAGGACGCGAGCGCCGCGGCCAGGGCGGCATGCCGGGCAGCGTTGTGGACAGTAAATGCCATTGAAGCCTCCGTTGCGTGGATCACTGCGATGGGCCCGGACGCGCGAGGACGTGACGACGCCTCTCGGTGGCCGGGATCGATGACACGAGGGGAAAGCAGGCAGCCGGCGGCGGGCGCTAGGAGGACGGCGAGGAAAGCAGTTGCATGGCTGGTCTCCGGCTGTGGATGTTGTTGTCGCGACGGGAAGTCGCCAAGCTTATTGTAGTCACGGAACAATTGCACACAAGTGGGGCGCAAGCACGCCGTTTGTGCGGCTTTGCACAGGAGACCGGTCCTGATTGAACCAGCCTCTTGTAGACTGCCGGGTCAGGCGTTGTCGGTCAGGCTTGCCCGCAACTGGTCGAGTTGCTTCTTGAGGGTCGCGATGTCCTGCGGGCCGCAGCCGCTGGCGCACATCACCTGGGAGGGAAACTTGGCCGCTTCCTTGCGCATCTCGCTGCCGTGTTCGGTCAGCGAGATGATGACCTGGCGTTCGTCGTTCGCCGCGCGCACGCGGTGCACCAGCCCGGCCTGTTCCATCCGCTTGAGCAGCGGCGTCAGGGTCGCCGAATCGAGGAGCAGGCGTTCGCCGATGCTCGATACCGTCTGCTCGTCCTGCTCCCACAAGACCATCAGGACCAGGTACTGCGAATAGGTGATGTCGAGCTTCTTGAGCAGCTTGCGATACAGCTTGCTCATCGCCAGCGAGGTCGAGTACAGGGCAAAGCACAGCTGATCGTCGAGCTGGGGAACGCCCTCTGCGGATTTGTTCTTGCGGTTCATGTCGCGAGTATAGGTAGCACACTATCTAATTGCAAGCGATTTCCAGTCAAGGCCGTGCGAACACATCGAGGCGGGCCGCGCATGGCGCGTCCCGCCTCCACCGTTTTTCAACGATGTGCCGACGATGTCATTGCAGGCGCAGTTTCAGTTCCTGGGCCGCCTGGCCGAGGGCGCTGCGCACTGCCGGCACGTCGCTGAGCGCGTTGAGCAGGCCGAAGTCGTGGATCATGCCGTTGTAGCGCACCGATTTCACGTCCACGCCGGCGGCATCGAGCTTGCGGCCGTAGGCTTCGGCTTCGTCGCGCAGCACGTCGAATTCGGCGGTCTGGATCAGTGCCGGCGGCAGGCCTTTCAGTTGCGCGGTGCTCGCCTGCAGCGGAGAAGCGTGGATATCGCGGCGGGCCGCCTGGTCGCGGGTGTAGTTATCCCAGAACCACTTCATCATGTTGCGGGTCAGGAAGTGGCCGCTCGCAAACTGCTTGTACGACTCGGTGTCGAAGTTCGCATCGGTCACCGGCCACAGCAGGACCTGTGAGCGCAGGGCAGGCGCGCCTTGTTCCTTGGCCATCAGGCTGACCACGGCCGCCATGTTGCCGCCCACGCTATTGCCGGCCACGGCCAGGCGCTTGCCGTCGACGCCGATGCGTGCGCCGTTCTCGCTCACCCAGCGGGTAGCGGCGTAGGCTTCCTTGATCGCCACGCCGTAGCCGGCTTCCGGGGAAGGCGTGTAGTTGACGAACACGGCCACCGCGCCGGACCCGGCCACCAGGTCGCGCACCAGGCGCTCGTGGGTAGGGTAATCGCCCAGCACCCAGCCGCCGCCGTGGAAGAACATGAAGGCCGGGAGAACCCCTTTCACGCCGGCCGGGCGCACGATGGTCAGCTTGACCGGCTTGCCGTCCAGGTCGACGGTCCTTTCGCTGACCTCGGCCGGGGCCAGCTTCGATTCGGCGCCTGCCTGCGCACCGGCCAGCACGGCGCGCGCTTCCTGCGGCGTCATCGTTTCCATCGGCTTGCCGCCTTCGATGGCTTTCAGGAAGCTGGCGGTCTGGCGTTCCACGCCCGGCAGGCTGGCGGCGCCGGCACCGGCGGTAGCGGCGATCAAGGCGGTGGCGATCAGGGTCTTGGCGGCTTTCATGATGTTCTCCTTAATATGCGATCAAATAGCGTACTACTTATTTGGCTTGAAAATGGCCGGACGAAGCGGTCCGGCCTGTGCTTGCTTCAACTGCCGTGTTGCATGTTGCTGCAGGATGGCGTTTGCAGCTCCGGCGCCGCGGCGCCATCGGGAGCCATGGTTGCCGCGCTGCGATCGCCATCCATGTGACGCAGTATAGATAGCGCGCTATTTAATTGCAAGCGATTTTATTGGCGGTCTACGCGGCATCGGCCCGTAAGTAGAGCATACCGGGCGCCGGCCTCTGGCTTGCGCCGCGTATATGGTGTATTTTTTAGTAATGGAAAAAACCGAAAAAATCGCCTGGTCCGACTTCATGAAGGTAGAACTGCGTGTCGGGCGCATCCTCTCCGCCGAAGCCTTTCCCGAAGCGAGAAAGCCGGCCTATAAACTGCAGATCGATTTCGGCAGCGAGATCGGCATCCGCAAGTCGAGCGCCCAGATCATGGCGCTGTACGACCCGCAGACGCTCGTCGGGAAGCAGGTCGTGGCGGTCGTGAATTTCCCCGAGAAGCAGATCGGCCCCTTCATGTCCGAATGCCTGGTGACGGGCTTCCACGACGCCTCGGGCAACGTCAGCCTGTGCGTGCCGGAGCATGAGGTGCCGCTCGGCACCCGGCTGCTGTGACCGAGCCGTCTTCCTGGGCGCCTCAAGCGTCCAGCTGCAAGGTATCGGCCAGCTGGCTGTAATACTGCGCGATGAATTTTTTTCCGTCGGACGGAGAAAACAGGTACAGGCGCATCAGCCCTTCGAACACGAGCGAGAGGCGCTCGGCGACCGCGTCCGGGTCGAGCTCGGCCGCTAGCCGGCCATTTTTGCGGGCGGCGCGTATTCCCTGATGCACGGCTTCGAGCAGGCCTGCCTCGGAACGGCGCAGCAGTTCTGCGACCTGCGGATTGCGTGCGCCCTCGCTGGCGATCTCGGCGCGCAGCACCGCGACCGCGTGCCCCTGGGGTGTGAGGAAAATGTCCGCCAATACCTCCTCGATGGCAGCCCGGCTGAAATCCGTATTCCAGAAACGCGCGATGAAATCGTAGTGGCGCCGCAGGTCGACTTCGATCAGGGCCACGATCAGCGCTTCCTTGCTCGGGAAGTACTGGTAGATGTTCGCGGTGCTGACGCCCGCGGCGGCGCTGATCTCCGCGATCGAGGCCGCATGGAAGCCACGCTGGAGGAAACAGCTGCGGGCGCCATCGAGGATCTGCGCCATGCGTTCTTCACGCGCCTGTTCGTTCACGGGACGGCCGCGCGGGGCCTTGCTGGTGCTGGTTTTCATGCCTGGATTATATAAAGGGAGGCCTGTGACAGGCAAAGTCCGGCAGGCCGCGCGCCGTCGGCGCGCGGCGCTGGCCCCCGATCAGGCTGCGGCCGGCGGCGCTTCGACCGAGGCGTAGACCTTGATCTCCTGGAACTGCTCGATGGCACGCGGACCGCACAGGACGCCGATGCCGCTTTGCTTGAAGCCGCTCTGCTCGAAGTGTTCCGACATGACCCCCCAGCAGTTCATCCAGACGTGGCCGGCCTGGATCGCCTTGCCGACGCGGCGGCAGCGTGCCATGTCGCTGGAAAAGACCGACGCGGCAAGACCATACTCGGTGGCGTTCGCGCGCGCGATGGCGCCGGCTTCGTCGTCGAAGATCTCGAAGGTCTGGACCGGGCCGAAGACCTCGTTCTGGACCACGTAGGCATCGAGGGACTCGACTTCGATCAGGCTGGGGCGGTAGAAGGCGCCCGCGGCCAATGGGCCTTCGGTGACGGGCCCGCCGCGCACGAGGATGCTGGCGTAGGATGCGGCCTCGGCGACCACCGCGTCCACGCGCTGCACGCTTGCCTTGTCGATCAGCGGGCCGAGCTGGGCGTCGGGATCGTCGCTGGCGCCGAGCCGCACGTTGCGGTAGGCCTCCACCAGCGCTGCGCGCAGCCTGTCGGCGACGCCGCGCTGGACCAGCACGCGCGCGCCGGTGCAGCAGAACTGGCCGTTCATCACGACCAGGGCGGCGACGATCTGCGGGACCACGGCCTCGAGGTCGGCGTCGTCGAAGACCACCAACGGCGCCTTGCCGCCCAGTTCGAGGTTGAGGCGCTTGAGCGTCCGGGCGCCGTTGGCGGCGATGAGCCGGCCCACCTTGGTGCTGCCGGTGTAGCTGATCATGTTCACGTCGGGCGAATCGACCAGCATCGCGGCGCCGATGCTGCCGGACTCGGTGATCACGTTCAGGACGCCGGGGGGCAGGGACCTTGTCGCGGCGACCGCTGCGGCGAACAGGGCATTGGTCAGCGCCGTCTGGTGCGGCAGCTTGAGGACCACCGTGCATCCGGCGGCAAGGGCCGGCGCGACGGCGCGCACCGACAGGATGACGGGCGAATTCCAGGGCGAGATCACGCCGACCACGCCGAGCGCTTCGGGATCGGAGTGGAAGTGCAGGCCGGGGGCGGCTTCGAGCGCGCGGCCACCGGTCTGCAGCAGCGCGGTCGCGGCGCCATGGCGCAGCCAGTCCACCGTGACCTGCAGCTCCCACTGGGTCTGCGCCAGCAGCTTGCCGCCTTCGCGCGCCAGCATCAGCGCCATCTCATCCGCCCGCTTCGCCACTTCGCCAGCCAGTTCGAACAGGGCGCGCGAGCGCAGGGAGCGGTCCCTGGACCAGCTGGTGGTATCGAAGGCGCTGCGCGCGGCCTGGATCGCCTGCCGCGCTTCTTCCGGGCCGATGTCCAGGTAGTTGCCGAGCGTCTGGCCGTTCGAGGGACTGATGGCCTGCCTGGGCGTGCCGCCATCGTTCCAGGCGCCGTTGATCCAGTTCCCTGCTGCTTTCGTCATCGTCGAGCGTTCCATCACAGTTTCCTTTCAGAGCAATCCGCTGGTTGAACGATGCAGACAAGGTGCGGTGGGCCAGGGGTCTGATCGTGTTCTGGCGGACAGGATGAACTGCCGTTCTGCGCCGCCATGAATATAAGAGTAAACGATCACTTATATAATTACAAGGCGTTTTTTCCATGGGATGGCAGAACCTTCCCCGTGCCGGGTGGGGAGCCGCCGCGCGAAAAAAAACCGGGACACATGGTCCCGGTTCTCGTGGTTCGATGCGAAGGCGCTCAGTCGCGCATCAGCTCCGCGATCATCTTCACCGGCGCATTGCCGTAGCTGAGGAACTGGTCGTGGAAGGCCTTCTGGTTGAAGCGCTCGCCCAGCGCCTGCTTGCGCTGCTCGCGCAGTTCCATGATCTCGGCGTAACCGCTGAAGTAGCTGGTCAGCTGCACCGACGACAGCTGCACGCGGCGCCACTTCTCGACCGCTTCCTGGCGCGCCTGGAAGGCCTGGCGCACCAGCAGGTCCATCGCCTCGTTTTGCTGCATGCCCAGCACGTGGACCGAGTAGTCGAGGATGGTGTTGGTGACGCTGCGCAGGTTCCACTTCGAGTACATCAGCCACATCTCGGGCGCGTTGCCGCCGTAGCCGGACTCCAGCATCATGCGCTCGCCGTACACGGCCCAGCCCTCGACCATGGCGCCGTTGCCGAACAGGGACTTGACCAGCGAGGGCGAGCGGTTCGCGTGCACCAGCTGGGCGTAGTGGCCGGGGATGGCTTCGTGGATGTTCAGGATCTGCAGGATCCACTCGTTGTACTCGCGCAGGCTGCTCTCGGCCTGCTCCGCCGACAGCCCATCGAGCGGCGTCACGTTGTAGTAGGTGCGGTCCTTCGGACGGTAGGGGCCAGGCGCGTCGATGCTGGCGCCGGCCACGCCGCGCTGGTACATCGGGGTCTCGCGTACTTCGAGCGGCTTGTTCGGGTCGAGCGTGAGCAGGTCGTGCTTGATGACCCAGTCCTGCAGCTCGGGGATCTGGCGGCGGATCTCGGGCAGGAAGTTCTCGCGCGCGACGTGGCGGCTCGACAGCTTATCGATCAGCATGCCGATCTTCCTGAAGCGGTCGTTCGGCTTCGGTGTGTTCGCCATGTAGCGCGGCCACAGCTCGTCCGAGATCGCGTCCATGCGGCCCAGGAGTTCCTCGCGCGCGGCCAGGGCCTTGCGGTAGGTCTGCTCGGCGCTGCTGGCCGACTGGATCTCGAGCGCGAACTTCTGCTCGTACAGCGCCTTGCCGATGCGGAAGGGGCGCGCCTGGCCGTTCTGCGCCAGCGTCTTGTCCAGGTTGCTCAGGTAGTCGACGTAGCCCAGCACCGCGGTGCCGGCGTTGGCGATGCGCTGGGCGAAGATGGTTTTTTCCTGGACGGTGAGGATCGAGTCCTGGGCCGCCTGGCCGAGGTCGGCCAGCACCGCCAGCGTGCCCGGCGCCTGCGCGATCGCCAGCTGGGTGTGTTCGCGCGTCGGGTTCTTGATCGTGGCTTGCGCCGCCTGGTAGTAGGCCGGCACGTCCGCCAGGCGCCGCAGGATGGTGCGCAGGCGCTGCGGCTTGGCCGCGTACTCGGTGTTGAGGATCAGGTCGAGCGGCTGGGCCACGTTGTACAGCGACGGGTTCCACTCGAATTCGCGGAAAGTGGTCAAGCGCCAGACGTCGGTCTCGAGCTTGTTGATCAGGAGCGCGATGTCGGTGCGCTGGCGCGGCGACATCTGGCGCTGGTCGAGCTTGCGGAATTTCTCCAGCCATTCGTTGGCGAAGGCCAGCTTCTTGGCGCGCGTGGCGTCGTCGGGGATCGTCAGGTTGGCGGCGGCGTCGAACTTGCCGACCGCGATGCCGCCTTCCGGATCGATGCGCCACAGCGCGGTCAGGTACTGCATGCTGTAGGAATCGGCGCGGCGGTCGAGGCGCTTTTCCGGACCGGTCGACTTGGCTGCTACGAGCGAAGCGCCGGTTGCCGCCGCTGCAACCGCAGTGGCCTTGGTTTTCGATTTGCCCTTGGCGGCGGGCGCCTTGGCTTTGGATGCCTTGGATTTGACGACTTTCGACGCCTTCGGCTTGGCGTTCTTGCTTTGCTTGGCGCTGGCGGGCGCC
>DNCF01000151.1:7153-7358 GCA_003484545.1 Massilia sp.
ACCGCCAGCGCGAGTTTCGTTTTCATCATCTTGATCGGCCCTGTGGAGTATGAATCGGGGCGCCGGGCGCAACGAGAACGCAGGCCAGCGCGCCAGCGTAGCACCATTCAGGTTGCTTGCGGGTGCTTGAAACAATACGTCACGTTTTGCGCCAGCCTGCGCCGGCCCCTTTCGCATGCGGCTGCGCTTGCAAAAGCGGCAATGA
>DNCF01000226.1:0-2385 GCA_003484545.1 Massilia sp.
TTTGGGTGAGGGTGGAATCGGCGGCGCCCGCAGCGGAGGGCTGGGCCGGCTGGGCCGCGCAGGCCGCCAGCGGCATCAGGAGGGCCGCCGATACCAGCATGCTCGCCCCGCGCCTGCGTAACAAGTGAGAAGGCAGCCGGCCAGTCCTTGCGGCATGGGCGGCTGCCCCCGATTCGTGTCCAGGAAAGCGGGCGGGGGCGAGCAGGGGCATCATTTATTCAATTTTCTGATCCGTTCCGAAGGCGTGATGATATCAGTGAGTCGGATACCGAACTTGTCGTTCACGACCACAACCTCGCCCTGGGCGATCAGGCAGCCGTTGACCAGCACGTCCATCGGTTCGCCGGCCAGGCCGTCGAGCTCGACGACCGAGCCTTGGGCCAGTTGCAGCAGGTTCTTGATGGCAATCTTCGTACGGCCCAGTTCCACCGTCAGCTGGACCGGGATGTCGAGGATGAAGTCGATGTCGTTCGGGGTGTCCGGGCGCGGATTCTTGGTGCCGAAGTCCTGGAACACGGCGGCGCTGGCCTGCTGCTGTTTCTGCAGGGCGGCGGCCTCCGCGGCCGCCTGTTCGGCAATCGCGGCGCCCCAATCGTCGTCGAGGCTCTGATCGTCCTGGGTGTCAGACATGGTGTTTCTCCTGAATTACTTGAAGCTGTCGCTATTGGCCAGCAGTTTTTCGACCTTCAGCGCGTACTGGCCGTTCGAGACGCCGTAGGAACATTCCATCACCGGCACGCCGTCGACGGTGGCCTGGATGGTTTCGGGAACGCTGATCGGGATCACGTCGCCGACTTTCATGTTGAGGATCTCGTCGAAGTTCGCCTTGCCGTGGCCGAGCTCCGCCACCAGCTCGACTTCGGCGACCTGGATCTGCTGGGTCATCAGGCGGATCCAGCGCTTGTCGACCTCCAGCGCCTCGCCCTGGATGCTCGAGGTCAGCGCATCGCGGATCGGCTCGATCATCGAGTAGGGCATGCAGAAGTGGATCTGGCCCGAGACCGGGCCGAGCTCGATCGTGAAGGTGGACGATACCACGACTTCGTTCGGCGTCGCGATGTTCGCGAACTGGGTGTTCATCTCGGAGCGGATGTACTCGAACTCGATCGGGTACACCGGCTCCCACGACTTGGTATAGGCCTCGAACACGATGTCGAGGATGCGCAGGATGATGCGCTGCTCGGTCTGGGTAAAGTCGCGCCCTTCGACGCGGGTGTGGAAGCGGCCGTCGCCGCCGAACAGGTTGTCGACCAGCAGGAACACCAGGCCCGGATCGAAGACCATCAGCGCGGTGCCGCGCAGGGGCTTCATGTGGATCAGGTTCAGGTTGGTCGGAACCACCAGGTTGCGGATGAATTCGCTGTACTTCGAGACGCGCACCGAGCCCACCGAGACCTCGGCGCTGCGGCGCAGGAAGTTGAACAGGCCGATGCGCAACAGGCGCGCAAAGCGCTCGTTGATGATCTCGAGCGTCGGCATGCGGCCGCGCACGATCCGTTCCTGGGTCGCCAGGTTGTAGGTCCGGACTCCCGAGGTGTCTTCAGGCGCGGAAACGTCGTCCTGATCGCCGTTGACCCCCTTGAGGAGGGCATCGACTTCTTCCTGTGAGAGGAAATTATCGGCCATGATGCGTCTTTACTGGATGATGAACGAGGTGAACAGCACGTCGGACACTTCCTGCTCGTCGCCGCCTTCGTCGAAAGGCGCCTGGACGACGGCCTTGATCTCGGCGGCCAGCTGCTGCTTGCCGGCGATGGTGCTGATCTCGGAGGCTTTCTTGCCCGACAACAGCATCAGCACGCGGCTGCGCACTTTCGCCATGTTGTCCTTGACCAGGAGCGCCTGCTCGGGACCGTCGACCTGCAGGGTGAACTGGATCTGCAGGTACTGGTCGCCTTCGTCGCCCGGCTGCAGGTTGACCACGAACTGCTCGATCGGCACGTACTCGGACTTGACGGCGGCTTTCTTCTCTTTTTTCTTTTTCTTCGGCGCTTCCTCATGGGCTTCGGCGTCGCCGCTGCCGTGCAGGAAGTACCAGCCCGCACCGGCGCCGCCGCCGAGCAGCAGCACGCCCGCGATCGCGATGATCATGAGCTTCTTCTTCGAGCCGCCTGCCGGCGCCGCTGCGTCTGCCGCGGGGGCAGCCTTCGTTTTCGGATTCGCTTTCAAGATACCTCGGTGCCAGATGGAGTGCGTAATGATGACATTATCGAGAAAAAGTGCGCGACGGCAAGCTTTGAAAAGAGGGGAGAAGGCCGGTCAGATCGGCGTTTGTGGCGCGGGTGTGGTTTTTCGTAGGGTGGGCACTTGTGCCCACGCTGTCTCACCGGTTGAGCCGTGTCGGCTGATCAACGGTCCTATACCGCGTGGGCACGAGTGCCCACC
>DNCF01000226.1:2629-2961 GCA_003484545.1 Massilia sp.
CGAAAAACGCGGGCTCCGCGATCGTTTCCGATAACTCAACCGTATATCGTCGTCGCCCACGTCACGACAAACGGCCGCATCGAGCGGCCGCTGGATCAGGCGAAGGTATCCACCGCCCCCGCGCCGCCGAGGATGCTGGTGCGCTGGCGCGGCGTGGCTTCCGCCACGGCGCTGTCGCCGCCCACGCCATTGCCGCCGCCGCCGCCCGGACGGCCGGAGCCCTGCTGGTTCTGCTGCTGGGAACCGTCGCTGCCCGCGTTCACGGTCGCGTTACCGAGGGCGATGCCGCTCTCGTTCATCATCTCGCGCAGGCGCGGCAGGGAGTTTTCCAG
>DNCF01000226.1:3253-3657 GCA_003484545.1 Massilia sp.
AGTTTTCCAGGGCCTGGCGCACCTCGAGCTGCTGGGCCGAGAAGGTCACGCTGGCCATGTCATTCGAGACGTTCAGCACCACCTGCACCGGGCCGAGGTCCGGCGGGTTCAGTTCCAGCGTGGCGCTCTGCTCCTCGCCGCCGACCATCCAGATCACCTTCTGGCCGACCTGGTTGTCCCAGGCCGGCGTGCCCACGCGGGCGCTCAGGCGGTCGGTCGGCAGGGCGCCGGCGGCTTGCGCCGTCTGCAGGGCATTGGCCTGGGTCGCCAGGTTGGTCACGGCTTCGGGCGCGCCGTCCTTCAGCGCGGCGGCGTGCGCCATGCTGTCCTGCAGTTTGGCCGAGAACTGGCCGGCATCCGGCTGCGCCTTGCCCGCTTGCTCGCCGGCCCTGGCCAAACTGCAG
>DNCF01000150.1:0-346 GCA_003484545.1 Massilia sp.
GCGCCACGGCCGGCAGGGCCTGCGCTCGTTCTCGGTCTCGGGCCGGGTGCGCGAGCCCGGCGTGAAACTGGCCCCGGCCGGCATCACGGTGCGCGAGCTGATAGCCGAGTACTGCGGCGGCATGCAGGATGGGCACGACTTCTATGCCTACCTGCCGGGCGGCGCCTCGGGCGGCATCCTGCCGGCCCACATGGGCGACATCCCGCTCGACTTCGACACCCTGCAGCCCTATGGCTGCTTCATCGGCTCGGCCGCTGTCGTGGTGCTGTCGCACCGCGACAGCGCGGTGGCGGCGGCGCGCAACACGATGCGCTTCTTCAGGGACGAGTCCTGCGGCCAGTGCACG
>DNCF01000150.1:581-15323 GCA_003484545.1 Massilia sp.
GAGTCCTGCGGCCAGTGCACGCCATGCCGCGCCGGCACCGCAAAGGCGCTGGCGCTGATCGAGCAGCCCGCATGGGACGTCGGGCTGCTTGCCGAACTGTCGCAGGTGATGCGCGACGCCTCGATCTGCGGCCTGGGCCAGGCCGCGCCGAATCCGGTCGACTGCGTCATCACGTACTTCCCACACGAACTGGGGGCAGCATGAACGCCGATATTCCCCGCATTGCATTCGAGCTCGATGGACGCAGCGTCGAGGCGCTGCCCGGCGAGACCCTGATCGAGGTCGCGCGCCGCGAAGGCGTCGAGATCCCGCGCCTGTGCTACAAGCCGGGAATGGCGGCGGTCGGCAACTGCCGCTCCTGCATGGTCGAGATCGAAGGCGAGCGTGTGCTGGCGCCGTCGTGCTGCCGCCACCCCGCGGCCGGCATGAAGGTGAGTACGGGCAGCCCGCGCGCGCTTGCGGCGCAAAAGATGGTGCTCGAGCTGCTGCAGTCGGACATGCCGCAAACCACCTACACGCGCCACAACGAATTGGACGAATGGAGCGCGCGCCTCGGCGTAGGGGAGTCGCGCTTCCCCGCCACCCGCGCCCAGCCCGCGCGCGACGCCACCCATGCGGCGATCACCGTCAACCTCGACGCCTGCATCCAGTGCACGCGCTGCCTGCGCGCCTGCCGCGACGAACAGGTCAACGACGTCATCGGCCTGGCGGGGCGCGGGCAGGCGGCGAAGATCGTGTTCGACCAGGACGACCCGATGGGCGCCTCCACCTGCGTGGCCTGCGGCGAGTGCGTGCAGGCCTGCCCGACCGGGGCGCTGGCGCCGGCGCGCGGCGTGGCGCTGCAAGTGCCCGACAAGGAGGTCGATTCGGTCTGCCCCTATTGCGGCGTCGGCTGCCAGCTGACCTACAAGGTCAAGGACAAGCGCATCATCGAGGTGGCGGGGCGCGAGGGCCCGGCCAATCACGGCCGCCTGTGCGTCAAGGGCCGCTACGGCTTCGACTATGCCCACCATCCGCACCGCCTGACGAAACCCTTGATCCGCAGGGAGGGCGTGGCGAAGACGGGCGAGTTCACGATGGATCCGGCGCGCGTGCTCGAGGTCTTCCGCGAGGCCAGCTGGGAAGAAGCGCTGGACCTGGCCGGCGGCCGGCTGGCGCAAATCCGCGACCATCACGGCGGCGCCGCGCTGGCCGGCTTCGGTTCGGCCAAGGGCAGCAACGAGGAAGCCTACCTGTTCCAGAAGCTGGTGCGCACCGGCTTCAACACCAACAACGTCGACCATTGCACGCGCCTCTGTCACGCCTCCTCGGTGGCGGCGCTGCTGGAGGGAATCGGTTCGGGCGCGGTGTCGAACCCGGTGATGGACGTGACCCGCGCCGAGGTCATCGTCCTGATCGGGGCCAACCCCACCGTGAACCACCCGGTGGCGGCCACCTGGATCAAGAACGCGGTGAAGGAGGGCGCGAAACTGGTCGTGCTCGATCCGCGCCGCTCCGAGCTCGCGCGCCACGCGCACCGCTACCTGCAGTTCAAGCCCGACACCGACGTTGCCCTGCTCAACGCGATGATGCACGTGATCGTCAGCGAAAGGCTGGTCGACGCCGCCTTCATCGCCGAACGCACCCTCGGCTACGAGGAATTGGAAAAGAACGTCGCCGGCTACAGCCCGGAGCTGATGGCGCCGATTTGCGGCATCGACGCCGACGCCATCCGCTACGTGGCGCGCCTGTACGCGACTTCGAAAGGCTCGATGATCCTGTGGGGCATGGGCGTGTCGCAGCACGTGCACGGCACCGACAACGCGCGCTGCCTGATTGCGCTGGCCCTGATGACCGGCCAGGTCGGCCGCCCCGGCACCGGCCTGCATCCGCTGCGCGGCCAGAACAACGTGCAGGGTGCGTCCGACGCCGGCCTGATCCCGATGGTGCTGCCGGACTACCAGCGCGTGGACGATCCGGCCGCGCGCGCGCGCTTCGAGCAGGCCTGGGGCGCCACGCTCGACCCGCGGCCGGGCCTGACCGTGGTCGAGATCATGGATGCGATTCAAAGCGGGCAAATCCGCGGCATGTACATCATGGGCGAGAACCCGGCCATGTCCGACCCCGACGCCAACCATGCGCGCGCCGCGCTGGCCGCGCTCGAGCACCTGGTGGTGCAGGACATCTTCCTGACCGAGACCGCGTATCTCGCCGACGTGATCCTGCCGGCCTCCGGCTTCCCCGAGAAGACCGGCAGCTTCACCAACACCGACCGCCTGGTGCAGCTGGGCCGCCAGGCGATCGACCCGCCGGGCGACGCGAAGCAGGACCTGTGGATCATCGGGCAGATGGCGAACCGGCTCGGGCTGTCCTGGCACTACGGCCACGTCTCCGACGTGTTCGACGAGATGCGGCGCCTGATGCCGAGCATCGCGGGCATCAGCTGGGAGCGCCTGGAGCGCGAGGGCGCCGTGGTCTACCCTTGCCGCGGCGAGGACGACCCCGGCCAGCCGGTGGTGTTCACCGACAGCTTCCCGCGCGAAGGGGGCAAGGCGCGCTTCGTGCCGGCCGATATCATCCCGGCCGACGAGCGTCCGGACCTCGACTACCCGATGGTCCTGATCACCGGCCGCCAGCTCGAACACTGGCACACCGGCAGCATGACCCGGCGCGCCGGCGTGCTGGACGCGATCGAACCCGATCCGGTGGCGCTGGTGCACCCGCTCGACCTGCAGCGCCTTGGCATCGCGCCGGGTGCGCCGATCACGATCGCTTCGCGCCGCGGCGAAGTGGTGCTGTGGGCGCGCGCCGACGACAGCTCGCCGCTGGGCGCGATCTTCGTCCCGTTCTGCTACTACGAGGCGGCGATCAACCGCCTGACCAACGCGGCGCTCGACCCCTTCGGCAAGATCCCCGAGTTCAAGTATTGCGCGGTGCGCGTCACGCCGGGCGGGACGGTCGCACCGCAGGGCAGCTACGGTGGCGGCCAAATTCTGGCGAACGTGGCACAATCGGCAACATGAATTGCCCAGACTTGTCCCGATACCGCCCCCTGCTGTCCGATGCGCGCGCCCATCTCACCCACGAGGTGGAGGCACTTGACGAGCGCGGCCGCCGCTCGACGATCTCGATTCCGGCCGAACGGCCGCTCACGGTCTACGTCGACAAGCGCGAGCTGGTCACCCTGATGACCCTGGGCGGCGCGCCCGAGGCGCTCACGCTCGGCTACCTGCGCAACCAGCGCCTGGTGCGCGCCATCGAGGACGTGGTGTCGGTGCAGGTCGACTGGTCGGTCGACGCGGTGGCGGTCGTGACGCGCAACGGCATCCTCGACGTCGAGGAGCGCACCGCGAAGAAGGTCGTCACCACCGGCTGCGGCCAGGGCTCGGTGTTCGGCGGACTGATGGACGAGGTCGACCAGATCGCGCTGCCGCCGGACGCGCGCCTGCCGCAATCGGTGGTCTACCGCATCGTCGAGACCATCCGTACCCAGCAGTCGATCTACAAGCAGGCCGGCTCGGTGCACGGCTGCGCGCTGTTCTCCAATACCGGCGAACTGCTGTATTTCGTCGAGGACGTCGGGCGCCACAATGCGGTCGACGCCATCGCCGGCCTGATGTGGCTGGAGGGAATGCGCGGGGAAGACAAGGTGTTCTACACTACCGGCCGCCTGACTTCCGAAATGGTGATCAAGGGCGCCCAGATGGGCATTCCCTTCCTGCTGTCGCGCTCCGGCACCACGCAAATGGGGCACATGGTGGCGGAGAAGGTCGGCATGTCGCTGCTGGCGCGCTGCACCGGCCGCCACTTCCTGCTGCTGGCCGGGCAGGAGCGGCTGGTATTCGAGCCCGAGCTGCTCGAGCAGCCGCTGCCCCGGCCTGTGCACGCCCCTTCGTGACCCGGACCGCCGCATGACCCTGCTCGAAGCGACGCGGCACGCGTTCGCGCTGCTGTTCTCGGGCGACGCCGCGCTCTGGCACATCATCTGGGTCTCGATCAAGACCAGCGTGATCGGCCTGCTGCTGGCCACGCCGCCCGCCGTGCTGCTCGGCTATGCGATCGCCATGCACCGCTTCCCGGGCCGCCGCATCGCCATCTGGCTGGCCCAGTGCGCGCTCTCGCTGCCCACGGTCCTGATCGGCCTGCTGCTGTATCTGCTGCTGTCGCGCCGCGGGCCGCTCGGCCCCCTGGAGTGGCTGTTTTCGCAATCGGGCATCATTCTTGGGCAGTTCGTGGTCGGGCTGCCGGTGCTGCTCGCCTTTACGCTGGCGGCGGTGCAGGCGCTCGACCCGCGCTATGCCGAAACCGCGCGCGCCCTGGGCGCCTCGCGCTGGCGCACCATGACCACCGTGCTGCACGAGGCGCGCTACGGCGTGATGGCGGCCGTGATCAGCGGCTTCGGCCGGGTGATCTCGGAAGTCGGCTGCGCGCTGATGGTGGGCGGGAACATCCAGGGCGAGACGCGCACCATCACCACCGCCATCGCGCTGGAGACCAGCAAGGGCGAGTTCGCGCAGGGGATCGCGCTGGGCATCGTGCTGGTGACGCTGGCGCTGGTGATGAACGGCGCGCTGATGCTGCTGCAGGGAGAAGCGCATACCGCCGGGGGCCGCGCATGAGCACCCTGCTGACGGTACGCGGCCTGCGCAAGCGCCACGGCGAGCGCCTACTGTTCGACATCGGCGAACTGACGCTGGACGCGGCCAGCGCCTACGTGCTGACCGGCGCCAACGGCGTGGGGAAGAGCACGCTGCTGCGCATACTCGGCGGGTTGGAGACGGCCGAGGTCGACGAGGTGTCCTTCGACGGACAAGCGGTCTCGCTGCATCCGTATCCGCAGGCGCTGCGCGCCGCCATCGTCTACGTGCACCAGCACCCGATCATGTTCTCGACCAGCGTCGCCGACAACATCGCCTACGGCCTGCGCGCGCGCGGCGCACCGAAGGCGGACGTGAAAAAGGCGGTGGACGAGGCGATGGCCTGGGCCGGGGTCGACTATCTGCAGGATACCGATCCGGCGCGCCTGTCGGGTGGAGAGAAGCAGCGCGTGGCCCTGGCGCGGGCGCGCGTGTTGAAACCGCGCCTGCTGTTGCTGGACGAGCCGACCGCGAACCTGGACGGCAGCGCGCGCGAGCAGGTGATCGCCCTGATCCCGACCTTGCTGGAGCAGGGCAGCACCGTGGTCATGGCCTGCCACGACCGCGATTTGATCGGGCTGCCCGGCGTGCGGAGGCTGAAACTGCGCGACGGGCGGCTGGAATACCGTACCGGGACAGGTTCTTAGCGGCCTGCGCCTTCGAGCACCTGGCGCAGCGCCGCTTCCATCGTCTCGTAGGGCACCGCGCCGCGCACCGCGAGTGCCTGGTCCCAGCCGGCGCCACTCGGGCGGAACACCATGATTGGCACCCCGGCCACGCCGAGCGAATGCGCCAGCTTCTGGTCGTCCAGCACCTCGTTCGTATGGCGCGCGCTGCCGAGCGCTTCGCTCAGGC
Source organism: Massilia sp. (assembly GCA_003484545.1). GTDB lineage: Bacteria > Pseudomonadota > Gammaproteobacteria > Burkholderiales > Burkholderiaceae_D > Telluria. The sequence goes on from DNCF01000150.1 coordinate 6,053, forward strand.
CGAGCCGGTCGACGCCGCATTCCACCCCGATATCCTCCAGCACGCCCGGGTCGCCGATGTCGCGCCCATCCACGAAAAAGGCGCGGAACAACGCCTCGTGCATGAGGTCGAAGCGGCCCTGCTCGCGCGCGTAGGCGACGGCCTCGAAGGCCTTGCGGCTGCGCGGCTGCACCGGCGGCAGTTTCAGGGGCATGCCGCGTTCCGCCGCCATCGGGTACACCGAGCGGTTCCAGGTCGTGTGCAGGTATTCGCCGTCCGGATCGAGCGTGGGTTTCGGATCGGGGCGCAGCTCGAAGGCGCGCCAGGCGACCTCGAGCCGGTCGGCCCAGGCCTGCTGCAGGCGCTGCACGGCGGGCAGTTCGAGGTAGCAGAAGGGGCAGACGTAGTCGCTCCAGATGTCGAGGCGGATGGTGGCTTGGCTGTTCATGGCGCGATCTTAGGACGATTCGCTTCCGGAGGGCGCACCCCTGCCGGCGCCCGGTCAGGATGCTTGCTCGATCGCGTGCGCGAGGTTGCGGCGGGCTGCCGCTTCGAAGCGTTCGCGGCAGGGCTGGGTCTGGAAGATGTGTTCGCGGTCGAGGAAGCCCCGCAGGATCTGCCTGCGCTTGTCGAGGAACAGCGCTTGCGGCACGTGGGCATACTCGGCACGGATCTGGGCTTCGTACTCGGCGAAGCGTTCGGGGCCGGCGCCGAGGATGGCCAGGTCGATGTCGGTCAGCAGCTGCGCGTCAAGCGAAGCGGGGAGGGCGTCGTGGCAGGTCGCCATGACCAGGCCATGCACGCGCCGGCAGGCATCGGGCGCCAGGCCGGCGGCGAGCAGGGCGCTTGACGCCCAATCGGCCGAGCGCGCCTCGTTGTCGTGCGCGTGAATGTCGTAGACGGCGTCGTGGAACCACAGCGCCAGTTCGATCTCGGCAGGGTGTTCGGCCAGGTGGCGCAGTGCGTCGAAGTGCGCCAGGCATTCCTCGAGATGCTGCAGCGTGTGGTAGTGGCGTTGCGGTTCGCTGTACGCGTCCAGCAAGGCCGCAAGCAGCCCGGCGGGCGCGGGCATGGCCAGTTCGTTCCACAGGCGCTGCCAGCGGTGTTCGAACGAAGGCTTCACCCGGCGCTCACATCAAAATCACGTCGTACTGCTCCTGGTGGTAACCCTTCTCCACCTGCAGCGAGATCTTCTTGCCGATGAAGTCGCCCAGCATGGCGAGATGCTGCGACTCTTCTTCCAGGAACAAATCGACCACTTCCTGCGAGGCGAGGATGCGGAACTCGCGCGGGTTGAACTGCTTGGCTTCGCGCAGCAGTTCGCGCAGGATCTCGTAGCAGATGGTGCGCGAGGTTTTCACTTGCCCCTTGCCGCCGCAGGCGGGGCAGGGCTCGCACAGGATGTGGGCGAGCGACTCGCGGGTGCGCTTCCTCGTCATCTCGACCAGGCCCAGGGCCGAGAAGCCGCTCACCGAGACCTTGGTGCGGTCGCGCGCCAGGGTTTTCTTCAGCTCGGCGAGCACGGCGTTGCGGTGCTCGTTGTTCTCCATGTCGATGAAGTCGAGGATGATGATGCCGCCCAGGTTGCGCAGGCGCAGCTGGCGCGCGATGGCGTGGGCCGCTTCCAGGTTGGTCTTGAAGATCGTGTCCGCGAAATTGCGGCCGCCCACAAAACCGCCAGTGTTGACGTCGATGGTCGTCATCGCCTCGGTCTGGTCGACGATCAGGTAGCCGCCGCTCTTGAGGTCGACGCGCCGGCCCAGCGCGCGCAGGATTTCCTCTTCCACGCCGTACAGGTCGAACAGCGGGCGCTCGCCGGTGTAATGCTGCAGGCGCGACAGCACGCTCGGGGTGTAGACCTTGGCGAACTCGACCAGCATCAGGTAGTTTTCGCGCGAGTCGACCTGGATCGTCGCGGTTTCCTCATGCACGAAGTCGCGCAGCACGCGCTGGGCCAGGTTCAGGTCCTGGTACAGCAGGCTCGTGGCCGGGCGGGTGCGCGCGCCGTGCTGGATCGCGGCCCAGGTCTTGCGCAGATAGTCGATGTCGGCGGCCAAGTCGGCGTCGCTCGCTTCCTCGGCCTGGGTGCGCACGATGTAGCCGCCTTTTTCTTCGGCCGGCAGCAGTTCCTGCATGCGCGTGCGCAGCAGTTCGCGGTCGCTTTCCTTCTCGATTTTCTGCGAGATGCCGATGTGCTTGTCCTGCGGCAGGTAGACCAGCATGCGGCCGGCGATCGAGATCTGGGTCGACAGGCGCGCGCCCTTGGTGCCGATCGGGTCCTTGATGACCTGCACGGTCAGCACCTGGCCGTCGTAGAGCAGCTTTTCGATGGGCGTGGGCGGCACGTTCGAATTGTCGTGCGGGCGCGATTCCCAGATGTCGGCCACGTGCAGGAAGGCCGCGCGCTCCAGGCCGATGTCGATGAAGGCCGACTGCATGCCCGGCAACACCCGCACCACCTTGCCCGAATACACGTTGCCGGCCAGGCCGCGCGTCAGCGTACGCTCGATGTGCAACTCCTGCACCGCGCCCTGCAGGATCAGCGCCACGCGCGTTTCCTGCGGGGTGATATTGATGAGGATGTCTTCGTTCATGAGCGCTGCGTGTAAAGGATATTGTTCAGAGTGTCATGATACACGCTGGGATGGGGGAAGGTGGGGCTGCGGGGTGTTCCGTGGAGGCCGATGCTGGTTCCGTAGGGTTGCGGCCGTGTCTGTAGGCCAACGTGACGCAGATGTTCGCGTGGGCACGGAGTGCCCACCCTACGGGAGATCGCGCGGCTTATCCGATGGTGCGCCGCGCATCTCGTAGGGTGGGTACCCTGTGCCCACGCGAAAATACGAGCAGTGTTAGCCGAACCTGGACCGCGAAAGCCAGAGATGAGATGCGGATGATGCCGAGGCAATCAAACCGGCACGCCCACCTTGCGCAGCAGCGCCGCCGTCTCGAACAGCGGCAAGCCCATGATCCCCGAATGGCTGCCCTCGATGTGCTCGATGAACAGCGCGGCCAGGCCCTGGATGCCGTAGGCGCCGGCCTTGTCGTAGGGTTCGGTGGTGGCGCAGTAGGCGGCGATCTGCCGCGGCGACAAGGGGGCGAAGCGCACGTCCGAGACCTGGGTGATGTGCTCGGCAAAATCCGTGTAGTGCACCGCGACCGTCGTCAGCACCTGGTGGGTGCGGCCCGACAGGCGCTCGAGCATCGCCTTCGCCTCGGCCGGGTCGGCGGGCTTGCCCAGGATCTCGTCGTCGATGGTGACGGTGGTGTCGGCCGTGAGTACCGGACGCAGCGGCTGACGGCGCTGCTGCAGCACCTTCCAGGCAAAAGCGCCTTTTTCGCGCGCCACGCGCACCACGTACTCGTGCGCCGGCTCGCCCGGCAGCACGTCCTCGGGCACGTCGACGCCGCGCGCCGGGTCGCTACGCAGGCTCAGCAGCTCGAAGTCGATGCCGACCTGGCGCAGCAGTTCGCGCCGCCGCGGGCTTTTCGAAGCGAGGTAGATTTTCTTGTCGTGCGCTTTCATGGGGGCCGATTCAGACGCGGTGATACGGATGGTTCTGGGTAATGGACCAGGCGCGGTAGAGCTGCTCCGCCAGCATCACGCGGACCATGCCGTGCGGCAGGGTCATGCTGGAGATGCGGATCATGCCTTCGGCACGGGCCTTCAGTTCGGGGTCGAGACCGTCGGCGCCGCCGATCAGGAAGGCGGTGTCGCGCCCGTCCTGCAGCCAGCCCAACAATTGTTGAGAAAGTCCAACACTTGTCAGGTCCTTGCCGCGCTCGTCGAGCGCGATGATGCGCACGCCTTTCGGCAGCACCGCTTCGATGCGCTCGCGTTCGAGCGCCATCGCGGTGGCCGCCGTCTTGCTGCCGGAACGCTCGACCGGCTTGATTTCCTTGAGCACGATGCGCAGCTCGGGCGGCATGCGCTTCGTGTATTCCGCAAAGCCGGTCTCGATCCAGGCCGGCATCTTGTGGCCGACCGCGGCAATGATGAGTTGCATCGAAACTTACTCGGCGACCTTCTTGGCGACGCGCTTGATGACCTTCTTGACCGGTTCGGCGTCGGCAGCAGCGGCTTTCGGCGCGCGCTTCGGCGGCTTGGCCTTGGTCGCTTCGACGGCGGCGATCTCGCTCTTGCTCGGCGCCACTTTCACGGTCTTGCCGACCGGGGCCTTCTTGGCGGCCGGCTTCTTCGCGGCGACGGTCTTGGCGGCAGTCGTCTTCGTTGCTGTGGTCTTCGTCGCGGTCTTGCGCTCGCGCACCGGCTTGGCTTCCGGCTGATCCTGGTTGGCGGCGAGGTGCTTCGACTTGGTCTTCGGTTCCGCCGCCTCGGCCGCTTCCGGCGTCGACTTGCGCTTGGCCGCGCCCAGCTTGACCGGCTTCTCGCCCCAGATTTCTTCCAGGCGGTAGTACTGGCGGATGGCCGGCTGCATGATGTGGACGATCATGTCGCCCAGGTCGACCAGCACCCATTCGCCGGTGTCTTCGCCTTCCAGGCCGACCACGTCGCCGCCCGCTTCCTTGACCTTGTCGCGCACCGAGGCGGCCAGCGCCTTGGTCTGGCGATTCGACGTACCCGAGACCACGGCGATGCGGTCGAACAGGCTGGTCAGGTGGGTCGTGTCGAACAGCATGATGTCCTGGCCCTTGACGTCTTCGAGGGCGTCGACGACGAGGGTTTGCAGTTTTTTGATATCCATTAGTTTCTGTATAAATTATGTTGTTGAATATAGTCTAGCACTACCCGCGCGAGGTACGCGGTCGCGCCGTTCTCCGGGGCAGCCCCGGATGCGGCGCCGTCCTGTAGTGCTGCGCGCACCTGTGTGGCGGAAATATCCACCGCCAGCGTATGCGCCAGGCAGACCAGCCCGGAAGGCGTCGTCCTCACCTGTTGCGGCGGCGCCAGGCGCCGCGCGATTTCGTCCGCCACCGCGGGCGGCATGGCGTCCCGCTCCAGCCTGTAGCCCGGCCGGGCGGCGACGCCGATATTCGCCAGGTCGAACAGCTCGCGCCAGTCGCGCCAGCTATCGAGCCTTTGTAATTGGTCGGCCCCCATCAGGAACACGATCGACACGTCCGGTCCCAGCTCGGCGCGCAGGCCGCGCAGGGTGTCCACCGTGTAGGTCGGCTTGCCGCTGTCGATTTCGCGGCGGTCGACGATGGCTGCCAGGCCGGCGTCGCGAAACGCCAGTGCCAGCATGTTGATGCGGTCTTCGTCGCCCGCCTGCAGCGCGGCCTTCTGCCAGGGACGGGCCGGCAGCACGCGCAGCTCGGTCGGCTGCAGCAGCTCGACGAACAGGCGCGCCAGCGCGACGTGGCCGTAGTGCACGGGATCGAAACTGCCCCCCAGCAGGGCGACGCAGGGAATCACGAAGCGAGCCAGTCCCGGTGCGGCAGGAAGTCGGTGTACAGCGCCGCTTCCGCGCTGCCCGGTTCCGGATGCCAGTCGTAGCGCCACTTGACGATCGGCGGCAGCGACATCAGGATCGCCTCGGTGCGGCCGCCCGACTGCAGGCCGAAATGGGTGCCGCGGTCCCACACCAGGTTGAACTCGACGTAGCGCCCGCGGCGGTAAGCCTGGAAGTCGCGTTCGCGCTCGCCATAGGGCGTGTCCTTGCGGTCCTTGAGGATCGGCAGGTAGGCGTCGAGGAAACCGTCGCCGACGCTTTGCACCATGGCGAAGGCATCAATGAACGGCAGCTCGTTGAAGTCGTCGAAGAAGATGCCGCCGACGCCGCGCGCCTCCTTGCGGTGCTTCAGGTAGAAGTACTCGTCGCACCACTTCTTGAAGCGCGGGTGCAGGTCTTCGCCGTAGGGCGCCAGCGCGTCGTAGCAGACGCGGTGGAAGTGGCGCGCGTCGTCGGCGTTGCCATAATAGGGCGTCAGGTCCATGCCGCCGCCGAACCACCAGACCGGTTCCTTGCCCTCGGCCGTGGCTTCGAAGAAGCGCACGTTCATGTGCACGGTCGGCGCGTAAGGGTTACGCGGATGCAGCACCAGCGAGACGCCCATCGCTTCCCAGGCACGGCCCGCCAGTTCCGGACGCGCGGCGGCGGCCGACGGCGGCAGGTTGGCGCCCATCACGTGCGAGAAATTCACGCCGCCCCGCTCGAGGACATTGCCTTCCTCGATCAGGCGCGAAATCCCGCCGCCACCCTCGGGGCGCTCCCAGCTGTCACGCAGGAAAGGCTTGCCGTCCACGTCTTCCAGGGCCGCAACGATGCGCGACTGGAGGTCGAGCAGCCAGGCTTTGATGGCGGAAGGGGAGGGGGTGGACATGGGGAATGGTACGGGAGTCAAAATTGAGGGCGATTGTACACTGTGCGCGGTGGGTGTACGGAATTCGCGCGGAGTGGTGCTGCCTGGTTCGGTGGCTGATCGGAGGGTGCAACCGCGTGGACACAGGTGTCCACCCTACAAAATCCTGATGAGATGGCTGATCGGAGGGTGAGACCGCGTGGGCTCAAGAGCCCACCCTACAAAAGCGGGTTTTCTACAAAGGCGCCCGTCGCGTTGGCGCATCGGGTGGCTTTTCGTAGGGTGGGTTCTCGAACCCACGCGGTACAACATGTCCGATCCTGCGCCCTATCGGCGACGGACCTGGTTAATGCAATGTCGACGCCTTACTTCATCCCGCGCCAGCCGATATCGCGGCGGAACTGCGCGCCGTCGAAACGGATCTGGTCGACCACGTCATAGGCCTGCTTCTGCGCCATCTTGACGCTGTCGCCCAGGCCGACCACGCACAGCACGCGGCCGCCGTTGGTCTTCAGGACGCCATCAGCCAGGGTGGTGCCGGCGTGGAAGGTGATGCATTCCGCCGTCTCCGCCGGGATGCCGTCGATGACGTCGCCCTTGCGCGGGTTGTCCGGGTAGCCGCTTGCCGCCATCACCACGCCCACCGCCGTGCGGCGGTCCCATTCCAGCTCCACCGCGTCGAGCGTGCCGTTGCAGGCATGTTCGAGCACGGTGACGTAGTCGCTCTTCAGGCGCGACATGATCGGTTGGGTTTCCGGGTCGCCCATGCGGCAGTTGAATTCCAGCGTGCGCGGATTGCCTTCGCTGTCGATCATCAGGCCGGCGTAGAGGAAGCCGGTGAACTGGATACCGTCCTTGGCCATGCCCTGGATGGTCGGGTTGATGATCTCGCGCATCACGCGCGCATGCATCGCCGGGGTGACGATCGGCGCCGGCGAGTAAGCGCCCATGCCGCCGGTGTTCGGGCCCTGGTCGGCGTCCTTCAGGCGCTTGTGATCCTGGGAGGTGGCCATCGGCAGCACGTTCTTGCCGTCGCACATGACGATGAAGCTGGCTTCCTCGCCGGCGAGGAATTCCTCGATGACGATGCGGGCGCCGGCGTCGCCGAAGGCGTTATCGGACAGCATGTGGTCGACCGCAGCATGCGCTTCCTCGAGCGTCATCGCCACGACCACGCCCTTGCCGGCCGCCAGGCCGTCGGCCTTGATGACGATCGGCGCGCCGTTCGCGTCGACGTAGGCGTGGGCCTGGGCCGCATCCGAGAAGCTCTGGTACTTGGCGGTCGGGATGCCGTGGCGCTGCATGAAGGCCTTGGCGAAGTCCTTCGAGCTTTCCAGCTGCGCCGCCTCGCGCGTCGGGCCGAAGATCTTCAGGCCGCGCGAACGGAACAGGTTGACGATGCCGGCAGCCAGCGGCGCTTCCGGGCCGACCAGGGTCAGCGCGACGTGTTCGGCCACGACGAAGTCGGCCAGCGCCGCCGGGTCGGTGATCTCGACGTTCACCAGGCGCGTATCGAGCGCGGTGCCGCCGTTGCCGGGCGCGACGTAGACCGTCTGGACGCGTTCGGATTGGGCCAGTTTCCAGGCCAGGGCATGTTCACGGCCGCCAGAGCCGACTACCAGGATCTTCATAAGGCTCTCGATCTTATTCTTCGATGACGGCGTTGGTGTAGACGTCCTGCACGTCGTCCAGGTTTTCCAGCGCGTCGAGGATCTTCTGCATCTTGACCGCATCGTCGCCGACCAGCACGGTCTCGCTGTCCGGCTTCATGATGACTTCCGAGACCTCGGCCTTGAAGCCGGCCTTTTCCAGCGCTTCCTTCACGCCGGCGTAGGAGAACGGCGCGCACAGCACTTCGAAGCCGCCTTCCTCGTCCTGGACCACGTCGTCGGCGCCGGCTTCCAGGGCCGCTTCCATCAGCTTGTCCTCGTCCACGCCCGGCGCAAACTGGAACTGGCCGACGTGCTTGAACATGAAGGCGACCGAACCCTCGGTGCCCATGTTGCCGCCGTACTTGTTGAAGGCGTGGCGCACTTCGGCCACGGTACGCACGCGGTTGTCGGTCAGGCAGTCGACGATGATGGCCGCGCCGCCGATGCCGTAGCCTTCGTAGCGCACCTCTTCGTAGTTGACGCCCTCGAGCTCGCCGGCGCCGCGCTGGATCGCGCGGTTGACGTTGTCCTTCGGCATGTTGGCGTCGGCCGCTTTTTCGACCGCCAGGCGCAGGCGCGGGTTGGCGTTGACGTCGCTGCCGCCCATGCGCGCGGCGACCGTGATTTCCTTGATCAGTCGGGTCCAGATCTTGCCGCGCTTGGCATCAGTCGCGGCTTTCTTGTGCTTGATGTTGGCCCATTTGCTGTGTCCAGCCATGTTCGAGAATTCCTTAGACGGTGTGGGAGGCCCCGCGCCGCCGTTCGCGGCGGTTTTCCTGGGCTTCCTGTATGCAAGAGTGGGCGACATTTTAGCATGCGCCCGCCCGCGAACCGTCGGCTCTCGTGTTATGGAAACAGCAACAGTGTCCCCCATGCGACAAGCCCCAGGCCGCCCACGCAGGCCACCACCGTGCCGCCCGGCAGCAGCTTCTCTGCCAGGATCAGCGCCGCCAGCGCGACCAGGGCCGCCAGGTTGGTGACGCCGGCGGCGAACAGCAGCAGCATCAAGAGCCAGCACGAGCCGCAACAGTAGAGGCCGTGGGTGAAGCCCATCCGCCAGGCCCCGAGCAGGCCGGGACGCCAGCCGGTCAGCACGAAGGCGAGCGGATTGCGGCACATCTGCAGGCAGGCATGCTTGGCCGGCGTCCACTGGTAGAGGCCGGCGGCGACCAGGGCCAGGCCGCAGGCGCTGGCATTCGTGACGGCCATGTTGGCGTCGAGCGCGCCGGCGTCGTGCAGCGCCCACTGGGCCAGGGTGGCGAGGGCGCCGAAGCCGCCCCACACCACCAGGTAGCCGACCACGAACAGCAGGGTGGCCAGGTTCGGGTAACGCACGGTATGCGCTAGCCGGTTGATGCGGGCGAACAGCAGGATCGCCG
>DNCF01000152.1 GCA_003484545.1 Massilia sp.
CACGGCCGGCCCGGCTTCCAGCATCGAAACCACGATTGCGACGCCTCGCACCGCTTCTTCAACCGATTCGCATACGCGTGCCCCATGCGTGGCAAGCGTGCGCGCCTTGGCTGTGCTACGGTTCCAGGCGTGCAGGGGAAACCCGGCATCGGCCAGGCGCGCCGCCATCGGCTGGCCCATCAGGCCGATGCCCAGGAATGCCACAGTAGGGTAGCTCATACGCCTCCTTTTTCGGTTTTGGGTCGTGCGCTACGCGTTTTCATTTACACCAGTAAAATATTCGGCGATCGCCAACATGGATTGGCGACTATTCATGAAAGCAATTATGTTCTCTAATAAAAAAATTGGCAGCCTCCTTGCTGCCGCTGTCCTGATGACGGCTGGCCAGGCCTTTGCCGCCGACAATGGCTGGGTCGACTCGGTCACCTTCGAATACGGCACCGGCTCCAACGTGCGCCTGGGCCGCCTGTCCCTGCAGTCGAACTGGGACAAGCAATGGTTCGCCTCGAACGGCCGCCACCTGGGCGGTTACTGGGACCTGTCCGCCGCCTACTGGCGCGGTTCGGCCTACCGCAACGTGCATGGCGAGCACCAGAACATCGGCGTGATCGGCATCACCCCGGTCTTCCGCTACCAGCGCGACGACAAGCTCGGCTGGTACGTCGAGGGCGGCGTCGGCGCCAACCTGTTCTCGGAACTGTACAACAACTCCGACAACCAGCTCTCGACCGCCTTCCAGTTCGGCGACCATCTCGGCATCGGCTACGTCACCCACGACAAGTGGGACTTCGGCCTGAAGATCCAGCATTACTCGAACGCCAGCATCAAGAAGCCCAACAGCGGCGTGAACTTCCTGGTGGCCCAGGTCCGCTACCAGTTCTAAGTTCCTCGCTGGTCCTGTTCAGGAACGTCCGCTTGAAATCGGCGTTTCCTGATTTATGTGACAATCCGGGCAGGCGCATGCACCCGCTGCGCCGGACCGGATGAGGGCCGATTGGATAGTTCCACCGTCAAGAAATACCTGCCGTGGCTGGTCGCTACTGCCCTGTTCATGGAGCAGCTCGACGCCACGGTCGTCAACACCGCCATTCCGAGCATCGCGGCCAGCCTCGGGGTGACGCCGCTGAGCCTGAAGTCGGTCGTCACCAGCTACATCCTCGGCCTGGCCGTGGGCATCCCCGTGAGTGGCTGGATGGCCGACCGCTTCGGCACCCGCCGCGTGTTCCTGACCGCGATCGGCATCTTCACGTCCTCGTCGGTCCTGTGCGGCCTGTCCGTGAATGCCGAGATGCTGACCGCCGCCCGCCTGCTGCAGGGCCTGGGCGGCGCGATGATGATGCCGGTCGGGCGCCTCGCCATCGTCCGCACTTTCCCGAAATCCGAATTGCTGGGCGCGATGAACTTCGTCATCATTCCCGCCCTCATCGGCCCGTTGCTGGGCCCGACCGTCGGCGGGCTGATGGTGCACTGGACCTCGTGGCGCGCCATCTTCTTCATCAACGTGCCCTTCGGGCTGATCGCGATGTATCTGGTGTACCGGCACATGCCGGACTACCACGGCGACGAACGCCGCCCGCTCGACGTGCTGGGCCTGATCCTGTTCAGCACCGGCACCGCCATCCTGTCCTGGCTGCTGGAAATCTTCGGCGAACACACGCTCAGCGGCATGACGATGGCCCTGCTGCTGGCGCTGTCGATCGCGCTGCTGGGCGCCTACGCCCTGCATGCCAGCCGCGTCAAGTTCCCGCTGTTGCGCCTGACGCTGTTGAAAGTGCGCACCTTCCGCATTTCCGTGGTCGGCGGCTTCGTCACGCGCCTGGGCGTGGGCGGCCTGCCCTTCCTGCTGCCGCTGCTCTACCAGTTGGGCCTGGGCTTGCCGGCCTGGCAATCGGGCCTGCTGATGATGCCTTCGGCCGCCGCGGCGATGGGGATGAAACTGATCGCGCCCAAGGTGCTGGCGCGCTTCGGCTATCGCCAGGTGCTGGTGGCGAACACCCTGTGCATCGGACTCACGATCTTCCTGTTCGGCCAGGTCGGACCAGGCACGCCGCTGGCGGCGATCGTCGGCATCAGCCTGATGCAGGGCTTCTTCAATTCGCTGCAGTTTTCCAGCATGAATACCCTGGCTTATGCCGACATCGAGACCAAGGATACGAGCATGGCCAGCACCATCTCGAGCTCGTTCCAGCAATTGTCGATGAGTTTTGGCCTGGCGGCAGGTTCGCTCGTCACCGCCTGGTTCCTCGGCCGCGTGCCGCAGACCAACCAGGTGCTGGTGACGGGCGCCTTGCACCATGCCTTCGATACGCTGGCCGTGCTGACGGTGGTGTCGGCCGTCATCTTCTGGCGCCTGCGCCGCGAGGACGGCGACAGCATCAGCCGCGGCCGGGAGAAGGCGGCCGAGGCTGAGCCGGTGGCCCAGCAAGCGTAGGCGCCCGGCCGAGCATTCACTCCCTGCCAACCAGCGAGGCCAGCACGCGCTCGCGGTTGTTCATCACGAAATTCACGAACACCGGCTCCTTCACCGCCAGGCGCAGCAAACCCGGCAACAGCGGATAGCAGAAGACCGCGACCTTGCGGATCGCCTCGTCGTTCTGCAGTGCGGCGCGCGCCGCCGTTTCGCCCCCGCCCAGCAACGGCCGGATTGCCGTCTCATGCTTGCCGACGATGTTTTTCATTGGCCCCAGCAACTTGTCGCTCAGTTCATGTGCACTCTGCATCACATCCTCCGTGGTGAAATCACCCTGCCATCATGGCGTTCCCACGGCTCCGGATAATGACGAGAAGCAACTTTTCAAGAACATGAATTTTTGAAAGGAAGTTTCATCAAAGCGTAAACAATATGTCACCATAGAATGGCAGGCGGTCCTTGTCCATTGCCCGAGAAGAAGAATCCCATCATGCATACTCGTCTTGCCATCCTTGACCTGGCAGCCCGCCACCGGCTCGATGCCGCGACCTTCGCAGCCTTGCGGCGCCTTGCCGGCCTCGATCGCGGGCCGGTCCTGTCCTTGCAGCTGGTCCGGCGCGCGCTCGCGTATATCGCGGCGCTGCTCGGCGGACTGGGGCTGATCTTCTTTGTCGCGGCAAACTGGCATTCGCTCGGACGCGCCGGGCAGTTCGGCCTGCTCCAGGGGTTTACGCTGCTGACCTGCGTGGGCGCGGCGCTGCTCCCCCGTGCCCGGGCACCGCTCAGCCTGCTGGGCTTGCTCTCGATCGGCGGCCTGTTCGCCTACTTCGGCCAGACTTACCAGACGGGGGCCGATGCGTGGCAGCTGTTCGCCTTGTGGACCGCCCTGGCGCTGCCGCTGGCGCTCGGCGCCCGTTCGGACGTGGTCTGGGCCGCCTGGGTGATCGTGGCATCGGCCGCCATCGCTACCTGGAGCTGGTCGCTGGGTTACCGCTTGCATGGCGGACCGGTGACCGCACTGCTGGCCACCGGACTTGCCGGCCTGACGGGCAAGCCGCTGCAGCGCTTCACCGGCGCCGGCCCCGTCAGCTTCAACCTCGCCGTCCTGATCGCCACGGCCTGGCTGGCGGCCTCGTCTTCCATCGTGTCCCTGCCGGTCCTGCTGGCGGCCTGCGGCCTGCTGGCGCAACGCGCCTTGTTCGATGTCGTTGCGCTGAGCACCGTCGCGCTGGGCCTGCTCTTTGTCGTGCTCAGCAAGGCGGCCGACGCGCTGCTGTCCGGTTCCTGGGACATCGGGGCGGTGTTCCTGCTTGCCCTGCTTGCCCTGGCGGCGCTGGCCGGCGCCGTGCGCGGCATCCTGTTCCTGAACAACAGCTACCGCCAACAGGGAGAGGCACCATGAGCAAACGCATGAACAACATTCTTCACGAGGCGGTGACGCAAGGCCTGATCTCGGGCGCCATCGCGGCAGCGCAGGACAAGGAGCGCCCCTGGGCCGTGGTGGTCATGACGGCGGTTGCCGCCTGGTTCGCCGCGATCCCCCTCGGCATACTCGTCGTGCTCGCACTCCTGTCGGACGCGAGGCCGGACGAAGGCGCCTTCGTCGCCGTGGGCGTCCTGGTGCTGGGCGCCGCCGTCGCCATGCTCTACCAGGGCGGTAAATCCCTGTTTGTCGAGCAATTGGGCGTTGCCAGCCTGATTGTCGGTACGGCCCTGATCGGCTTCGGCAGCTTCGACAGTAAAAGCGTTCAGTCGAGCCTGGGCCTGATGGCGCTGCTGACCTTGATATTGGCGGCATTGGTCCCGCAAGCCTGGCTGCGCGCACTGCTGGCCGCCAGTTTCGTCAGCCTGCTGACCCTGTGGTTCTCCTACCGTCAGGTTTACTCGGCAGCGGCGGGAGTGCCTGCCGAATATGTGCTGGACTTCATCGCGTTTGCCTGGATTGGTGGGCATGCCGTGCTGCGGCGGATCGAGCAGCGTCCCGAGAACGCCAGGATTGCCGGCGCGCTGGAATCCATCCTCACTGGCGTGGGCGCAATGACCGTCCTCCTGCTGGCCGCCTGTTCGGGCAAGACCTTCCTGTTCGGCGCGGGCCACCTGTCCGGCATGCTGCCTTTCCAAACCAGCGCCGCCGCCGGCGCCACCGAGGCCGCCCTCGTTTCCGTGGCGTGTGCGCTGCTCGCCGCCGCCTGGTCGATGCGTCAATGGCCGGCCTTGCGCAGCCCCTGGTCCGTGGCGGTGGCGGCAACGGCCGCCTGCCTGTGCTGGTTTTCGGTCACGCTCGGCGCGGTCCTGCTGGTGGGCGCGGTGTGCACGGCGAACGGGCGCCGCAACCTGGCGCTGCTGGCCGCGGCCTCGGCCTTGTGGATCGTCGGCGCCTTTTATTACCAGTAGATCGGAAGAGCAC
>DNCF01000434.1:0-177 GCA_003484545.1 Massilia sp.
TGAAACTGTTATCGCCGCAGCGGCGCCCGCCGCTCCGGCCTCCAGCGCCGGCGGCGTCGCCCAACGCGACAACAGTTTCAATCCCAGCATCGGCCTGGTCCTGGGCGGCACCTGGAACAACCTGCAACGCGATCCCGAAAGCTGGCGCCTGGGCGGCTTCATGCCGCCCGACGGCGA
>DNCF01000434.1:366-3550 GCA_003484545.1 Massilia sp.
CCCGGGCAGCCGCAGCTTCAACCTGGGCGAATCCGAGCTGACCATGTCGGCCAACATCGACCCGACCTTCGCCGGCCAGGTCACCTTCGCGCTGAGCGGCGAGAACGAGGTCGAGGTCGAGGAAGCCTATGTCCGCACGCGCGAACTGGGCGGCGGCATCAACGGCAAGGCGGGCCGCTTCCTGTCCGGCGTCGGCTACCTGAACGGCCTGCACAGCCATACCTGGGACTTCGCCGACGCGCCGCTGGCCTACCAGGCCTTCTTCGGCGGCCAATACAAGACCGATGGCGTTCAGGCGCGCTGGCTGGCGCCGCTGAACACCTTCCTCGAACTCGGCCTGGAACTCGGCAACGGCCACGCCTTCCCGGGCAACGACCGCAACAAGAACGGCGTCGGCGCGACCAGCGTGTTCGCCCACGTCGGCGACGACATCGGCGACTCCTCGAGCTGGCGCGCGGGGCTGTCCTACCTGCGCACGCGCGCCGTCGACCGCGCATGGGACGAGGCGGGCGTGGCGAACGCCTTCTCCGGCCGCTCGACGATGTGGGTGGCGGACGCCGTGTACAAGTGGGCGCCGAACGGCAATCCGACCCGGCAGAACTTCAAGCTGCAGGGCGAATACATGCGCCGCAAGGAGAGCGGCACGCTGGCGTCCGGCGAACTGGCCGACGCGTTTGCCAGCACCCAGTCCGGCTGGTACCTGCAGGGCGTGTACCAGTTCATGCCGAACTGGCGCGCCGGCCTGCGCCATGACCGCCTGTCCTCGGGTACGCCGTACATCGGCCTGGTGGAAAGCGGAGCCCTGGGCCTGGAAGCCTTCCCGTCGCTGGCCAGCTACGCGCCGAAGCGCACCAGCGTGATGGTCGACTACAGCCCGTCAGAGTTCTCGCGCCTGCGCCTGCAGTTCGCGCGCGACGAGGCGCGTCCCGGCGTCGGCGACAACCAGCTCTACCTTCAGTACATCATGAGCCTGGGCGCCCACGCGGCGCACGCGTTCTAAGGAGAACCGCATGAAATTCCATCCTTCCATCCTGTTGGCCGGCTGCGCGTTGGCCTTCGCCGCCATCGTCCCGGCCCATGCGGCCATCAACGTCCTCACCTGCGAACCCGAGTGGCAGGCCCTGACCCAGGAACTGGGCGGCGACAAGGTGAATGTATCGAGCGCGACCAATGCGCTGCAGGACCCGCACCGGGTCGAGGCGAGGCCGGGCCTGATCGCGCGCACCCGCAACGCCGACCTGCTGGTCTGCACCGGCCTGGACCTGGAGGCGGGCTGGCTGCCGCTGCTGGTCCAGCAGTCGGGCAACGCGAAGATCGCGCGCGGCCAGCCGGGCTTCTTCGAAGCCGGCACTTTTGTACCGCGCCTGGACATCCCGAACCGCCTGGACCGCGCCGAGGGCGACGTGCATGCCTACGGCAATCCGCACGTGCACCTGAACCCGCACAACATCGCCCTGATCAGCGCCCAGCTGGCCAAGCGCCTGGCCGCCATCGATCCAGGCAACGCGGCCTTCTACGCCGCGCGCCAGAGCGACTTCAGCGCGCGCTGGGCGACGGCGATGCGCAAGTGGGAAGCGCAGGCCGCGCCGCTGCGCGGCATGACCGTGGTCGAGCACCACCGCAACATGGAGTACCTGCTCTCCTGGCTCGGCATGCGCCAGGTCGGCACCCTGGAACCGAAACCGGGCGTCGAGCCGAGCGCGGCCCAGCTGGGCCAGCTGCTGGCGCAACTGAAGACGCAACCGGCGAAGATGGTGCTGCGCGCCGCCTACCAGGACGAGCGCGCCTCGCAATGGCTGTCGCAGCGCGCCGGCATCCCGGCGGTGGTGATTCCCTACACGGTCGGCGCCGACGCCCAGAGCCGCGACCTGTTTGCGCTGTTCGACACCACGGTGCGGCGCCTGACGGGAGCGGTGAAGTAAGTGGAGAATGTCGACTTCCTGATCGTCCTTCCGGCCTTCCTGGCGGGCCTGCTGGTACTGACCACCCACATCCCGCTCGGCGCCCAGGTGCTGAAACGCGGGATCGTTTTCATCGACCTGGCGATCGCCCAGATCGCCGCGCTCGGCGTGATCATCGCCAGCGCGCTCGACATGGACCCGCACGGCTGGACCATGCAGGCCGCGGCCGGCGTCGCCGCCGTGCTGGGCGCCTTGCTGCTGACCTGGACCGAAAGGCGCTGGCCCGACGTGCAGGAGGCGCAGATCGGCGTGCTGTTCGTGCTGGCCGCCACCGCCGGCCTGCTGCTGGTCGCCCACAATCCGCACGGCGGCGAACACCTGCAGGACCTGCTGGCCGGGCAGATCCTGTGGGTCAGCTACGACCAGTTGGTGATGCCGGCGGCAGGCGCGGTGCTGATCCTGGCGCTGCTGGCGCTGCTGCGCAACCGCCTCGGACGGCTCGGCTTCTACCTGGTGTTCGCGCTGGCGGTGACCGCCTCGGTGCAGCTGGTCGGGGTCTACCTGGTGTTCGCCAGCCTGATCGTGCCGAGCCTGGCCGTGCGCCACTACCGCGAGGCGCGCAAGCTGCCCTTCGCCTACCTGATCGGCGTCGGCGGCTACGCCGCCGGGCTGGTGCTGTCGGTGGTGCTGGACCTGCCGTCGGGCGCGCTGATCGTCTGGTGCCTGGCGCTGCTGGCGATGCTGGTGTACGCGCTCGGCCCCCGTCCGCCGGCCTCGGCATAAGCGCTGCCGCGCTCCTCGAACAGCCCGCCGCGCGCCTGCCCGGCGGGCTTTTTTGTGGGCGGGCGGGTGGTCACGATTGTTCCGAGTCAAACTCCCGTCGCCTACCGGCATTAAAATTTTATTAATATTTATGAGGCTGCCTGGCGCACACCGAGCTCTCCCCGAGCCGGTCGCGCGCCCCGGCACGCCGCGCGAACACACGTCCACCTCGAGGCCAGCATGAACCGCCAGAAGCTCCACCGCGCGAGCCATCAGACCTATGCGTGGTTCCGCGAAGCCGCCGAGCGCGGTAATCCCTACGCCCAGTTCAATCTCGCCCTGCTGTACAAGAAGGGCGAGGGCGTCGAGCGCGACGACGCCGCGGCTTTCCGCTGGCTGCGCCGCGCCGCCCTGCAGGGACTGGCCTTCGCCCAGAACCATCTCGGCGCCATGTATTACCTCGGGCGCGGCGTCGAGGCCTGCGACGCCGAGGCGGCGCGCTGGTTCCGCCTCGCCGCCGA
>DNCF01000291.1:0-2717 GCA_003484545.1 Massilia sp.
GTGCTCTTCCGATCTTCATGGGTACTCGCTGCGGCAGCATCGATGCCGGCGTGATCCTCTACCTGATCGACGAGCTGAAGATGGACACGCGCGCGGTCGAGGATCTGATCTACAAGCGCTCCGGCCTGCTCGGGGTCTCGGGCATCTCGAGCGACATGCGGACCCTGCTGGCCAGCGACGATCCGCGCGCGCGCTTCGCCGTCGAGCTGTTCACCTACCGCATCGGGCGCGAACTCGGTTCGATGGCGGGGGCGCTCGAAGGACTGGACGCGCTGGTGTTCACCGGCGGCATCGGCGAGCACGCCACCCTGGTGCGCGACCGCGTATGCCGCCATGCGGCCTGGCTGGGCGTCGAGCTCGATACTGCCGCGAACGCGGCCGGCGGCCCGCGCATCAGCAAAAAGTCGAGCCGCACGGCCGCCTGGGTGATTCCGACCGACGAGGAGCTGATGATCGCGCGCCATACCTTCGACCTGCTGGCGGGAGCGCGATCATGAAGACCGTGGCCCTGGAACGGGCGGTCGAACTGATCCCGGACGGCGCCAGTGTCATGGTCGGCGGCTTCATGGGCGTCGGCACGCCCGAGCGCGTGATGGACGAGCTGGTGCGCCAGGGCCGGCGCGGCCTGACCGTGATCGGCAACGACACGGCGCGGCCCGGCCGCGGCATCGGCAAACTGGTGACGAGCGGCGTGGCGAGCAAGGCGATCGTCAGCCACATCGGCCTGAACCCGGAGACCCAGCAGAAGATGATCGCCGGCGAGCTCGAGGTCGAACTGGTGCCGCAGGGGACGCTGATCGAGCGCATCCGCGCCGGCGGCTTCGGCCTGGGTGGCTTCCTGACCCCGACCGGGGTCGGCACCATGGTCGAGGAGGGCAAGCGCAAGATCGAGGTCGACGGCGCCCAGTTCCTGCTCGAACCGGCCCTGAAGGCGGATTTCGCCCTGGTCGAAGCCTTCCTGTCCGACTACTACGGCAACCTGACCTATGCGCTGACCGCCCGCAACTTCAACCCGGTGATCGCCATGGCGGCGCGCACCGTCATCGTCGACGCCGCCCATATCGTGCCGGTCGGGATGATTTCGCCCGACCACGTGGTGACGCCTGCGGTGCTGGTCGATTACCTGGTCGCCCACTGAATACCACGCAATCATCATGGACCCGCAAACCCTGATCGCCAAACGCATCGCCCAGGAACTCAAGCCGGGCATGCTGGTGAACCTCGGCGTCGGCATCCCGACCCTGGTCGCCAACTACGTCCCGGCCGGCATGCGCATCTATTTCCAGTCCGAGAACGGATTGATCGGCACCGGACCGCTGCCGGAGGAAGGCATGACCGAAGCCTTCCTGACCGACGCCGCCGGCCAGCCGGTGAGCGCGCTGCCCGGCGCCTGCACCTTCGACAGCGCGGTTTCCTTCGGCCTGATCCGCGGCGGCCACCTGGACGTCACCGTGCTCGGCGGCCTGCAGGTGGACGAGCATGGACGGCTCGCGAACTGGACGATCCCGGGCAAGATGGTGCCCGGCATGGGCGGCGCGATGGACCTGGTCACCGGCGCCAAACGCGTGATCGTGGCGATGCAGCACTCCGCCAAGGGCGCGCCGAAGATCGTCAGGCAGTGCAGCCTGCCGCTGACCTCGAGCAGGCCGGTCGACCTGGTGGTCACGGAACTGGCCGTGATCGCCTTCGAGGACGGCGTCGCGACCCTGCGCGAGACCGCGCCCGGGGTATCGGTGCAGCAGGTGCTGGACGCCACCGGCGCCCTGCTGGCCGTCCCCGGCGAAGTGCCGCAGATGCCGGTCGTGTCCAATCCCTGACCCGAGACCCCGACCCATACCCTGAAGGAGCGACATCATGACTATCGAGATTCCGCGCCCGATCCTGAAGGGCGCCAGGGCGCTGGTGACCGGCATCGCCAACGAGCATTCGATCGCCTACGGCTGCGCCAAGGCGTTCCGCGAAATGGGCGCCGACCTCGCCATCACCTACGCCAACGAGAAGACGCGCGGCTATGTCGAGCCGCTCGCCACCGCGCTGGAGGCGCCTATCTTCATGCAGCTGGACGTGACCCGGCAGGAGCAGGCCGACGCCGTCTTCGCCCGCATCGGGCAGGAGTGGGGCGGGCTCGACATCATGGTGCATTCGATGGCCTTCGCGCCCAAGGACGACCTGCAGGGCGGGCTGCTGGACTGCTCGGCCGCAGGCTTCGGCCAGGCGATGGACATCTCCTGCCACTCCTTCATCCGCCTAGCGCGCGCCAGCGCGCCCCTGATGAAGAACGGCGGCACCATGTTCACCATGTCCTACTACGGCGCCAACAAGGTGGTCCCCAACTACAACGTGATGGGACCGGTGAAGGCGGCGCTGGAAGCCTGTGCCCGCTACCTCGCGTTCGAGCTCGGGCCGCGCCACATCCGCGTCCACGCGATTTCGCCGGGACCGCTGCTGACCCGGGCCGGTTCCGGCCTGAAGGACTTCGACCGCATGCTGGCCGAAGCCGCCCAGCGCGCCCCGCTCGGGGAGCTGGTGGACATCATGGACGTCGGCTACACCTGCGCCTTCCTGGCCACGCCGCTGGCGCGCCGGATGTCGGGCGAGACCCTCTACGTCGACGGCGGCGTCAACATCATGGCATAGGGGAGCCTTGCAAAACCTACTGCGCGTTGCATTTCCGTCCTGCGATGCTCGCTGTACATCTCGTACAGCTGCGCTTCTCG
>DNCF01000291.1:2969-3111 GCA_003484545.1 Massilia sp.
GTACAGCTGCGCTTCTCGGACGGAACTGCCGCCGCTCGCTACGGTTTTCCAAGGCTCCAAGGAGATAAATATGGCCAGCCTTTTGATCGGGAACATCGACAGCAGCGCCTCGGACGAGGACATCCGCGAGCTGCTGGCGCGC
>DNCF01000290.1 GCA_003484545.1 Massilia sp.
AGGTGTGGGCCGCCGCCAACGCCCTGGGTTCGCTGGCCGGGCGCCGGCGCGAGGCGCTGTGGCAGGCGGTGGGCGCGGTGCCCGACAAGGACCTGCTGCGCCCGACCTCGGTGGCCGAAGAGATGCCGGCGCTGGCCGCGCCGTCCGAAGGCGACGAGATCGTCGGCGACTACCGCGCGCAGGGCCTGACCCTGGGCCGCCATCCGCTGGCGCTGCTGAGGAAGCAGTTGCTGGCGCAGCGCTTCATGCCGGCATCCGTATTGAACGAATACGCCGACGGCCAGCTGGCGCGCGGCTGCGGCATCGTCACCGTGCGCCAGCGTCCGGGCACGGCGAAGGGCGTGCTGTTCATCACCCTGGAAGACGAAACCGGGAACGTCAACGTGATCGTCTGGCCCGACCTGGTCGAGCAGCAGCGCCGCGAAGTGCTGGGCGCGAACCTGCTCGGCGTCTACGGCGTCTGGCAGAGCGAGGGGCAGGTCAAGCACCTGGTCGCCAAGCGGCTGGTCGACATGTCGCACCTGCTGGGAAGGCTGACGACGAACAGCCGGGATTTCTGCTGACGGGAAGACCCGCCGGCGGCGGGCCGGGCCAGGGCGGGCAGATTGGCCGCTTTCCCAGCGCGTTGACCCTGGCGGTTTTGTTTCCTATAATCCCAGGCATCCACATGCGCCTGGTTGCTCCAGACGCCTTCAGGAGGACGACCTCCCCCTCATCAAGGGCAACTGCTTCGGGACGACCCGCTCTGTTTGACAGGAGTGTGTCATGGCCTGGATACTGCTTGTGCTTGCTGGAATTCTCGAGGTCGCCTGGGCCTATTCGATGAAGCTGTCGGAAGGCTTTTCCAGACCCATCCCCACCGTTCTCACGCTCGTCCTGATGACAGCCAGTTTTGGCCTGCTGTCGTTCTCGATGCGCACCCTGCCGCTCGGCACCGCCTACACGATCTGGACCGGCATCGGCGCCGTCGGCGCCTTCATCGTCGGCATCGCCGTCCTCGGCGAACAGCTGACGCCGCTGCGCGTCATCGCGGCCGTCCTGATCGTCAGCGGCCTGGTTCTCATGAAACTTTCCAGTTCCTCCTGAGGCAAGGACACGGCGCCGCCGTGCATCCATGCCCAGCGACATCCTTTCCATCAACAACCTGGACTTTCAACATGCATCTCGAAGCCTATTTTCCAGTTCTGCTGTTTATCCTGATCGGCGCGGCGGTCGGTGTTCTTCCCCAGGCGCTCGGCCGGGTGCTCGGGCCGCACAAGCCGGACGCGCAGAAGCTGTCCCAGTACGAATGCGGCTTCGAGGCCTTCGGCGATGCGCGGATGCGCTTCGACATCCGCTACTACCTGGTGGCCATCCTGTTCATCGTGTTCGACCTGGAAGTCGTCTTTTTCTTCCCCTGGGCCGCCGCCTACAACGAGATCGGCCTGCTCGGCTTCTGGGCGGGCATGGTGTTCCTGGCCATCCTGACGGTGGGGCTGGCCTACGAATGGAAAAAAGGCGCAATGGATTGGGAATGAGAAAACGGGGCCGGCATGGCAAGCTTGCAGTTCATTAATCTGATCATGGCGCTCGGCCTGGGCGCGGCGGCTGTCCAGGAGGCGCGCCAGGGGAACCAGTCCCTGTCGAATGGGCTGCTCGGGCTGGCCATCGTCGCCGCTGTCTTCAGCATCGGCCAGCTCGTCGCTTGAAGCGCACGCGGATTTCTTCTTCCAATTCCGGACGCAGCGACTAAGCTTGGATTTCCGCATGCGCGCCGGCGGCGCGCCCGTCAAGGAAAGGAAGTCATCATGGCCAGTGAACCGATTCGCGATCCGAAAACGGACCAGCTCCTGACGCCGCAGAACGCGGCCTTCATCATCATCGATTACCAGCCGGTGCAGGTGAATTCGATTGCCTCGATGGACAGGCAGTTGATGCTGAACCAGATCGTCGGCTGCGCGCAGGCGGCCGTCGTCTACAAGCTGCCGATCGTGCATTCCACGGTCAACGTGCAGACCGGCCTCAACAAGCCGCCCGTGCCCCACATCCAGAAGGTGCTGGGCCAGTATCCGACCTACGACCGCACCACGATCAACAGCTGGGAGGACGTCGAATTCCGCAAGGCGGTCGAGGAGACAGGACGCAGGAAGCTCATCATGACCGCGCTGTGGACCGAGGCCTGCCTGACCTTCCCGGCCCTGGATGCGCTGGCCGCAGGCTACGAGGTTTACGTGCCGGTCGATGCGGTCGGCGGGACTTCCGTGGCCGCCCACGAAGCGGCACTGCGCCGCGTCGAGCAGGCCGGCGCCAGACTGATCTCCACCGTGCAGCTGTTCTGCGAATTGCAGCGCGACTGGAAGCGCAGCGAGACCGTCCCCGCCTTCATGAACCTGTTCATCGAGACCGGCGGCACGCCGGGCATCCAGTTCTCGTACGACCGCAGCGAGTAAGGGACGCAGGACGAGGCCCGCGGCCGGCGAAGGCGCGGGCGTCCCGCCTACTCGCCGGCCGCTTCGCGCAGGCGTTCGGCGCGTTCCTCGCTCAGCGGATGGCTGGACATGAAGGACTCCGCCGCTTCCCAGATCCAGCCCGGCGCCTCCTTGCCGTCTTCCGGCTCCGGCCCATACTCGATGCGCTCGAACAGGTCGGCCAGGGGAAGCGTGGAAATGCCGTTCCTGCGCAGCAGCGCGATGGCGTATTCGTCCGCCTCCGCTTCCATCTCGCGCGAGTAGCTCAGGCTGGCGAGGACGCCGGGCAGGGCGGCGACGGCGCTGAAGTCGCCGAACAGGCTGGCGCTCAGGGCCGCCGCCAGCGATGAGCCGGCGAGGATACGCGTGCCATGGCGAAGGCGCACGTGGCCGATCTCGTGCGCCAGCACGCCGGCCAGCTGCGCGGCCTCGGCTTCGCCGATCGCGCCGCGCTTGCCGACCACGAGCCGCACCATGAGGTCGGACATGATGATGGTGCCGTCGGGCAGGGCGATCGCGTTGGCGCCGAATCCCCTGGCGTCGTGGATCAGCAGGCGGACCGGCACGTCGGGCGGCGCGACGCGGCGCATGACCCGCTGGACCTCGGCCAGCCATTCGTCG
>DNCF01000149.1 GCA_003484545.1 Massilia sp.
GGCTTGGCCGCCGAAGTTGCCGCCGCAGGCTGCGCCGTCAGGCGCGCCTCCAGCTCGGCCACGCGCTGTTCGAGCGCCTCGAGCTTGGCGCGGGTCTTGGCCAGCACCTGGGCCTGGATATCGAATTCCTCGCGCGTCACCAGGTCGAGCTTGGAAAAGCCCTGGGTCATCATCGCCTTGACGTTGCGTTCGATGTCCTTAGCGGGCGAGCTTTCCATGGCCTGGTTGATTTTGCCCTGCAAGTCGTTGAAGAAGTTGTTCATGTCCATCTGTCCTAGTGTTCCGGCCGTTGCACCACGCTGGTGCGAAATGATGTGCAGCGGGTGTGCAGCGGCCTGCTTTGGTGCGCCGTGACGCGACGTGCGGCGGCCACGCACCTCTTTGTACTTATTGAACCAGAAGTGTGGCACCTGTATGAAAAATCAAGCACACGGGTGTCATCTTGAGCTGGCACGCATTCTGCTACAGGAAGAGTAAGCCGAATGACGCACAGATTGTAAACCGCATCGAACTCATTGTTCCAATAACAGGGGAATCGTCATGAAAAGCAGGATGGCAGCAAGCGCGGCGGCGTTCACGCTGGTAGTAGCAGGCAGCAACCTGGCACGGGCGCAGGAAGCGCCGGCGCCCGAGCACCAGGTGAGCTACAACGCCGCGCTCACCAGCGAATACCGTTACCGCGGCCTGGCGCAGACGCGCTTCGAACCGGCCCTGCAGGGCGGCGCCGACTACACCCACACGCCGAGCGGCTTCTACGCCGGCACCTGGCTCTCCACCATCAAGTGGATCGACGATGCCGGCGGCGACGCGGAGGTCGAAGTCGACCTGTATGCCGGCAAGCGCGGCCAGCTCACCGACGCCATCAGCTACGACGTGGGCGGCCTGTACTACGTGTATCCGTCGAATGGCCTGCCGACCAACGCCAACACCTTCGAGCTCTACGGCCAGCTGGGCTACGGCCCGGCCTACGTCAAGTATTCGCACGCGACCAGCAACCTGTTCGGGACCGCCGACAGCAAGGGTAGCGGCTACCTCGACATCGGCGCCAACGTCCCGGTCGCCGACAAGCTGGTGCTGAACCTGCACGCGGGACGCCAGCGCGTGAAGAACAACGGCGCCTACTCGTACAACGACTACAAGGTCGGCCTGAGCTACGACTTCGGCGTCGCCACCGCCTCGCTGGCCTGGGTCAAGGCAAACACCGACGCGTATGTGAGCCCGCGCGGCAAGAACCTCGGCAAATCGGCGGCCGTGTTTTCCGTATCAAAAACTTTCTGAAAGAGGCAACACCATGAAACTGATTACCGCCATCATCAAGCCCTTCAAGCTCGACGAAGTGCGCGAGGCCCTGTCCGAGATCAACGTGCAGGGCATGACGGTGACCGAAGTGAAAGGCTTCGGCCGCCAGAAGGGCCACACCGAGCTCTACCGCGGCGCCGAGTACGTGGTCGACTTCCTGCCGAAAATCAAGATCGAAGCGGCCGTCGACGATGCCGTGATCGACCAGGTGATCGACGCCATCCAGGGCGCCGCCCGCACCGGCAAGATCGGCGACGGCAAGATCTTCGTCTCCGACCTCAACCAGGTCATCCGTATCCGTACCGGCGAGACCGGCAACGACGCACTGTAAGGGAACCCCGATGAAAACGATAACGAGCAAGATTCTCGCCGCCGCGCTCGGCCTGGGCCTGGCGCTGCCGGCCATGGCCGCGCCCACCATCAACAAGGGCGACACCGCCTGGATGTTCGTCGCCACGCTGCTGGTGATCATGATGTCGATCCCGGGCCTGGCGCTGTTCTACGGCGGCCTGGTGCGCGCCAAGAACATGCTGTCGGTGCTGCTGCAGGTCTTCATGATCTTCTCCCTGATCATCGTGCTGTGGTGCCTGTATGGCTACTCGCTGGCCTTTACCGGCGGCAGCGCCTTCATCGGCGGCTTCGACCGCGCGTTCCTGAACGGCATCTACGATCCGGTCAGTGGCGTGTTCAGCATGGCTGCGACCTTCAGCAAGGAAACGATGATCCCCGAGTTCATCTTCGTCGCCTTCCAGGGCACCTTTGCCGCGATCACCTGCGGCCTGATCGTCGGCGCCTTTGCCGAGCGCGCGCGCTTCGCCGCCGTGCTGCTGTTCGTCGTGATCTGGTTCACCTTCGGCTACCTGCCGATCGCGCACATGGTCTGGTTCTGGGCCGGTCCCGACGCCATCACCGACGCCGCCTCGCTGGCCAGCGTCACGGCCGATGCCGGCTGGCTGTGGCAGCAGGGCGCGCTCGACTTCGCCGGCGGCACCGTGGTCCACATCAACGCGGCGGTGGCTGGCCTGGTCGGCGCCTACGTGATCGGCAAGCGCGTCGGCTACGGCCGCGAATCGATGGCGCCGCACTCGATGACCATGACCATGATCGGCGCCTCGCTGCTGTGGGTCGGCTGGTTCGGCTTCAACGCCGGCTCGGCGCTGGAAGCGGGCGACGTCGCCGCCCTGGCCTTCATCAACACCCTGCTGGCCACCGCCGCCGCCACCGTCGCCTGGACCTTCGGCGAATGGGCGACCAAGGGCAAGCCCTCGATGCTGGGCGGCGCCTCGGGCGCGGTCTCGGGCCTGGTGGCGATCACCCCGGCCGCCGGTTTCGTCGGCCCGATGGGCGCGTTGGTCATCGGCCTGGTCGGCGGCCTGGTCTGCCTGTGGGGCGTGAACGGCCTCAAGCGCATGCTGCGCGTGGACGATTCGCTCGACGTGTTCGGCGTGCACGGTGTCGGCGGCATCGTCGGCGCCCTGCTGACCGGCGTGTTCGCCTCGCCCGAACTGGGCGGGCAGGGCGTCTGGGACTATGTCGCCAACAAGGCGTCGAGCGAGCCGTACTCGATCGCCCACCAGCTGTGGGTGCAGCTGGAGGCGGTCGGCGTGACCATCATCTGGTCGGCCGTGGTCGCGTATGTCGCCTTCAAGCTGGTCGACCTGGCGATCGGCCTGCGCGTGACCGAAGAGCAGGAACGCGAGGGCCTGGACCTTACCAGCCACGGCGAAAGGGCGTACCATTCCTGATAGCCGCGAGCCGGTAGCGAAAAGGGCGTCCTGCGGGACGCCTTTTTTGCGTGCGGGCCCGGCGCCCCTTTAAAATGGCTGCATTGCCCCCAGATAAGGGCACTCATTGCCAAGAAGCCAATTAAGGACGCCCCACATGGTTCCGCACCTCGCCACCGCCTTGACCGGCCCGCTGCTCGACCTGGAAAAGAAGATTCTCGATGCCACGCCGGCCATCGAGCGCTGGTTCCGCCTCGAGTGGCAGGAGCATACGCCGCCGTTTTATTGCTCGGTCGACCTGCGCAATGCCGGCTACAAGCTGGCGCCGGTCGACACCAACCTGTTCCCGGGCGGCTTCCACCACCTGGCCACCGAAATGTTGCCCCTGACTGTGCAGGCGGCGATGGCGGCCATCGACAAGTATTGCCCGGACGCGCGCAACCTGCTGCTGGTGCCGGAAACCCACACGCGCAATCCGCAATACCTGCAGAACGTCGCGCGCCTGATGCAGATCTTCCGCCAGACCGGCCTGCACGTGCGGCTCGGTTCGCTGTCGCCGGAAGTGACCCAGCCGACGCCGCTGGCGCTGCCGGACGGGAACATGCTGGTGGTCGAGCCGCTGGTGCGCTCGCCCAACGGGCGCCGCCTGGGCCTGGCTGACTTCGATCCCTGCACCATCCTGCTGAACAACGACTTGTCGGCGGGCATTCCTTCGATCCTGGAAAACGTGCACGAGCAGTCGCTGCTGCCGCCCCTGCATGCGGGCTGGGCGCTGCGCCGCAAGAGCAACCACCTGAAGGCGCTCGACGAAGTGGCAAAGAAGTTCGGCAAGCTGATTGACATCGACCCCTGGATGGTCAACCCACTGCATGCGAAAGTCAGCGAAGTCGACCTCGAGCACGACCAGGGGACCGAGGCGCTGGCCGACGCCGTTTCCTCGCTGCTCTCGAAGATCAAGAAGAAGTACAAGGAATACGGCATGAAGGAGCAGAAGCCCTTCGTGATCGTGAAGCCGGACGCCGGCACCTACGGCATGGGCGTCACGACGATCAAGGACGCCAGCGAAGTGCGCGACCTGTCCCTGAAGCAGCGCGCGAAAATGTCGGTGATCAAGGACGGCGTGGCCGTGACCGACCTCATCGTGCAGGAGGGCGTGCCGACTTTCGAAAGCATCGACGACGCCGTGGCCGAGCCGGTGGTCTACATGATCGATCGCTACGTGGTGGGCGGCTTCTACCGCGTGCACGCCGAGCGCGGCGTCGACCAGAACCTGAACGCGCCGGGCTCGCAGTTCGTGCCGCTGGCTTTTGCCCAGCAGCATGCGGTGCCGGACCTGAAGGCCAAACCCGGCACGGCGGCGCCGAACCGCTTCTACGTGTACGGCGTGGTGGCGCGCCTGGGCCTGCTGGCGGCCTCGCTCGAGATGGAGCGCACGGATCCGAATCCGGAAGTGTATTAAGCGGAAAGGGACCTCGACGGTCCCTTTTTTCATGGGCTCGCGAGGGCATGTAGGGTGGGCACCCTGTGCCCACGCGTTGCGTGCGCATCCTTTTTACGTTGGCTAGAACTTGTCGCCCGCTAACGTTACCTCGGCTCCGCTTTGCGTCCATCGCACACTTTGCGGGCGACACGTCGCTGTACGCGACTACCGGCCAGGTGCGTAACGCGTGGGCACGGCGTGCCCACCCTACGGGGTTGCTGCAACGGTCATGTGTTCGTCGAACGCGCGGGCGGCGCAACCGGTGCGTGATTGACGCGTTGGGTGCAGCCATCCACCCTACAGCTTTTTCCTGCACATGTAGATGAACTGCGAGCGCAGCGGCGGCGCCGCGCTGGCCAGGATCTCGGTCACCAGGGCAGGCAGGCCGGCCAGGGCGCGGCCAATGGGCGGGACCAGCAGCAGGGTCTGGTATTGCTGGCGCTCGCCGGGCCAGAAGCCGTCGAGTTCCTCGCGCGTGACGCGCCGCACGTGCGGGTTCTTCGGGTTGTTGTAGCGGAAGTCGAACACCATGCACCAGCCGCCGGGTTTCAGCAGGCGCCACATGTCGGCCGCGAGCTGCTGGCGCATGCCGGGATCGAGGTAGGACGAGAACACGGTTTGCGCGGTGACCAGGTCGCTGTTGCCGGCCGGCAGCGCCGACAGCGCGCCGCAATGCCAGCCCACACCGGGCGCGGTGCGCGCGGCGGCGATGTCGAGCCGGTCCTGCTGGAACTCGGTGCCGGTGAGGTTGGCGGGCGTGGCCCCCCAGTCGATCAACTGGCGCAGGAAGGCGCCGGTGCCGCAGCCGACGTCCACCACCCGCACATGGGTGAGATCGGTGCCGACGGTGGAGACCAGCATGCGCGCGAGCACGCGTGCACGCATGGCTTGCTGGCAAACGACGTCGGGCCGGTGCCAGGCATGGCGCGCCAGCGCGGCGCTGCCGTGCCAGCCGCGGTACGCGCGCGCGATGCGTTCCTGTTCGGCCTGCTGGTCGAGTTGAACGTCCATGCTGCCATCCTTGCGCAGCTAACCGAAAGGGATTTGCGCACGCTCAGGCATGTGTGCGATCCGATGCACTGTTTATCGGCGCAGTTCGCTTGCCCGCGGGAGGCCGGCCAGGCCGCTCGGCCGCGCGGTTTCGGGTTTCCAGCTAAAATCGTGGGCATTACCTTCGATGGACACACCCATGAAAATCGCTTTCCTCGCCGATCCCTTATCCGGTTTCAAGATCTACAAGGACTCGACCTTCGCCATGATGCGCGAGGCGGCGCGGCGCGGCCATGAAGTCTATGCCTTCCAGCAGCGCGACATGGCGCTGGAAGACGGCGTCGTTACCGCCGAGGTCGCGCGCATCCACCTGACCGGCGAGCAGGATCCCTGGTACCGCGCCGACGAGGCGCACGACATCCGTTTGTCGAGCCTGGACGCGATCATCGAGCGCAAGGACCCGCCGTTCGACATGGAATACGTCTACGGCACCTATCTGCTGGAACTGGCGGAAAAGCAGGGCGCGCGCGTGTTCAACAAGCCGTCCGCGATCCGCGACCACAACGAAAAGCTCGCAATCGGCCAGTTCAGCCAATTCACCTCGCCGACCCTGGTCTCGTCGTCCGAGCAACGCCTGCGCGCCTTCCACGCCAAGCATGGCGACGTGATCTTCAAGCCGCTCGACGGCATGGGCGGCACCGGCATCTTCCGCGTCAAGCACGACGCCATGAACCTGGGCGCGATCATCGAAACCCTGAGCGATAACGGAAAACGCACCATTATGGTGCAGCGCTACATCCCGGACATCGTCAAGGGCGACAAGCGCATCCTGGTCATCGGCGGCAAGCCGGTGCCGTTCGCGCTGGCGCGCATTCCGCAGGGTACCGAAGTGCGTGGCAACCTGGCTGCCGGCGGCATCGGCGTGGCCCAGCCGATCACCGAGCGCGACCGCCAGATCGCCGAAGCCATCGGCCCCATGCTGGCCGAGCGTGGGCTGTTGCTGGTAGGATTAGATGTGATTGGCGATTTCCTGACCGAGGTGAATGTCACCAGCCCGACCTGCTTCCAGGAGATCACCGACCAGACCGGTTTCGACGTGGCTGCGATGTTCATCGACGCGGTCGAACAGCAGGTAGTGGGCAACCAAGCGGGAAAATAAGCAGGCAAATCAGCGGGAACATACGACATCATGGTAGGCATATTGCTCCTGACCCACGCACCGTTGGGACAGGCATTCATTGCGGCGGTCGCGCACGTGTTTCGCGGACCGACCGAACGCTTCGAGGCCATCGACGTGACGGCCGACCAGGACCTAGTCGACGTCAACTGCAAGGCCAAGGAAGCGATCGCACGCCTGGACGACGGCGACGGCGTGCTGGTCATCACCGACATCAAGGGCGGCACGCCCTCGAATTGCTGCAATTCGCTGGCCGACGCCGGCCATGTGGAGGTGATCGCCGGGATCAGCCTGCCGATGCTGCTGCGTGCGATTACCTATCGCCGCGACACGCTCGACGTGGTGGTGGAAATGGCGCTGGCCGGCGCCCAGAACGGCGCGGTGCGGGTCGATAACCGCATCCGCGTCGGTTCCTGATGATGTGAAGATGTGAAGTAGCGAGGGCGCTGTGCGTCCTTTTGGCGTAGCGCGGTTCTGAAGACGAAGAAGACAACGACAACATGATTCAACAAGAGCTCGAGATCATCAAC
This sequence comes from Massilia sp., assembly GCA_003484545.1. Lineage (GTDB taxonomy): Bacteria > Pseudomonadota > Gammaproteobacteria > Burkholderiales > Burkholderiaceae_D > Telluria. Next base: position 7,201 of record DNCF01000149.1, read on the forward strand.
AAACTGGGCCTGCACGCCCGCGCATCCGCCAAATTCACCCAGCTCGCCGCCAAGTACAAGAGCGACGTCTGGCTCACCCGCAACGGCCGTCGGATCAACGCCAAGTCGATCATGGGCGTGATGATGCTGGCCGCCGGCAAGGGCGCGAAAGTGACCCTGGAGGCCGACGGTGCGGACGAACAGGATGCGGTCACCGCCCTGACCGCCCTGATCAACGACAAGTTCGGCGAAGGCGAGTAATGCCCGACGCCGGCCGCTATCGCTCGGGACCCTCGATGGCTTCGTTCACCCTCCACGGCATTCCGGTTTCGCGCGGCATCTCGATCGGCCGCGCGCACCTGCTCACGCCGGCGGCGCTGGACGTCAAGCACTACCTGGTGCCCGAGGAGCAGGTCGAAGCCGAAGTGAAACGCCTGCAGGACGCGATCGCCGAGGTGCATCGCAACCTGCAGGAATTGTGGACCGACCTGCCGAAGGACGCCCCGACCGAGCTGGGCGCCTTTATCGACGTCCACGCCCTGATCCTGTCCGACCCGATGATCTCGGAGGCGCCGCTCGACATCATCCGCACGCGCCACTACAACGCCGAGTGGGCGCTGGTGACCCAGATCGACGAGCTCTCGGCCCAGTTCGACGAGATCGAGGACGAGTACCTGCGCGAGCGCAAGCAGGACATCCAGCAGGTCGCCGAGCGCGTGCTGAAGGTCCTGATGGGCACCGCGCTGTCGGTGCCGCCGGTGCTGGCCGGGGATGACGACTACCACCCGCAGATGATCGTGGTCGCCCACGACATCTCGCCGGCCGACATGCTGGCCTTCCGCGATCGCTCCTTCATCGGCTTCGTCACCGACGTCGGCGGCCAGAACTCGCACACGGCGATCGTCGCGCGCTCGCTCGACATCCCGGCGGCGGTCGGCATGAGCCAGGCCTCGCGCCTGATCGAGCAGGACGACTGGGTCATCATCGACGGCGACGCCGGCGTGGTGATCTGCAATCCGAGCCAGCTGGTCCTGGAGCAGTACCGCGCGCGCCAGGCCGCCCTGATCAAGGCCAGGAAGCGCCTGCTGAAGCTGAAGAAGACGCCGGCGGTGACGAAGGACGGCACCGCGATCCGGCTGCTGGCCAACATTGAGCTGCCCGACGACTGCCCGCATGCGCTCGAAGCCGGCGCCACCGGCGTCGGCCTGTTCCGTTCCGAATTCCTGTTCATGGGCCGCGGCGCCCACGGCCTGCGCGTCCCGAGCGAGGACGAGCAGTTCGAGCAGTACCGCAAGGCCGTGGTGGCGATGAAGGGCCGGCCGGTGACGATCCGCACGCTCGACGTCGGCGCCGACAAGCCGCTCGACCCGAGCGAGCACACCGCCCTGAACCCGGCGCTGGGCCTGCGCGCGATCCGCTACTGCCTGGCCGAGCCGCAGCTGTTCCTGACCCAGCTGCGCGCGATCCTGCGCGCGTCCGCCTTCGGCAAGGTGCGGATCCTGATCCCGATGCTGGCGCACGCTTTCGAGATCGACCAGACCTTGAACATGATCGAGCAGGCCAAGTTCCAGCTGCGCGAACAGAACATCAAGTACGACCCGGCGATCGAGGTCGGCGCCATGATCGAGATCCCGGCCGCCGCGCTGGCGCTGCCGATGTTCGTCAAGCGCATGAATTTCCTGTCGATCGGCACCAACGACCTGATCCAGTACACCTTGGCCATCGACCGCGTCGACTATGAGGTCGCGCACCTGTACAACCCGCTGCACCCGGCGGTGCTGCAACTGATCGGCATGACCATCGCGGCCGGACAGAAGGCCGGCATCGACGTCGCCGTCTGCGGCGAGATGGCGGGCGACATCAAGCTGACGCGCCTGCTGCTGGGCATGGGCCTGCGCGAATTCTCGATGCATCCGGCCCAGCTGCTGTCGGTGAAGCAGGAAATCCTCGGCGCCGACCTGGCGCAGATCGCCCCCCGAATGCGCCGCATCATGCGCTCGATGGAACCGGGCGAGATCCAGGACGCGGTCGAACAGCTGCAGCTCATGTAATCCAGAGGCGGCCTCCAGAGCCGCCGCTCTCGCAAGTAAAGTCAAAGAAAGTCTCATGGGATCCATTGGAATCGTCTCACCGCAAGCGATGCATTTCGCCGAGCCGTTGCGCCTGCAAAGCGGCGCGCAACTCGGCGACTACACGCTCATGTATGAAACCTACGGCACCTTGAATGCCGACCGCTCGAACGCGGTGCTGATCTGCCACGCCCTGAACGCCTCGCACCACGTGGCCGGCACCTATGCCGACCAGCCGAAGAGCGCCGGCTGGTGGGACAACATGGTCGGGCCGGGCAAGCCGGTCGACACCGACCGCTTCTTCGTCATCGGCGTCAACAACCTCGGTTCCTGCTTCGGCTCGACCGGCCCGATGCACACCAATCCCGCCACCGGCAAGCCCTACGGCGCGGCGTTTCCGCTGCTGACGGTCGAGGACTGGGTGGCGGCGCAGGCGCGCCTGGCCGATCGGCTCGGCATCGAACAATTCGCGGCCGTGATGGGCGGCTCGCTCGGCGGCATGCAGGCGCTCTCGTGGAGCATCATGTTCCCCGAACGCCTGCGCCACTGCATCGTGATCGCCTCCACGCCGAAGCTGTCGGCCCAGAACATCGCCTTCAACGACGTCGCGCGCCAGGCCATCCTCACCGACCCGGACTACCGCGGCGGCGACTTCTACGAACACGGCGTGGTCCCGAAGAACGGCCTGAAGGTCGCGCGCATGGTCGGCCACATCACCTACCTGTCGAACGACGACATGGCGGAAAAGTTCGGCCGCAAGCTGCGCAACGCCGCCGAGACAAACGATTACAAATTCGACTTCGGCATCGATTTCGAGATCGAGTCCTACCTGCGCTACCAGGGCGACAAATTCTCGGAATACTTCGACGCGAATACCTACCTCCTGATCACCAAGGCCCTCGACTACTTCGACCCGGCGCGCGAGCACGGCGGCGACCTGACGAAGGCCCTGGCGTCCACCCGCGCCCAGTTCCTGGTCGCCTCCTTCACCACCGACTGGCGCTTCTCGCCGGAGCGCAGCCGCGAAATCGTCGAGGCCTTGATCTCGAACCGGCGCAAGGTGACCTACGCCGAGATCGACGCGCCGCACGGGCATGACGCCTTCCTGCTGGAAGACGCGCGCTACATGGGCGTGGTGCGGGCCTATTACGACCGCATCTGGGAACAAACGACGAGCCGGGAGGCGGCATGAAATTCGAAGACCTGAACACCCTGCGCCCCGACCTGGCCTTCATCGCCGACTGGGTGCGCGAGGGATCCCACGTGCTCGACGTCGGCTGCGGCGACGGCGCCATGCTGCGCTACCTCGAGACGGGGAAGAAGTGCACCGGCTACGGCATCGAGATCGCCGACGACAAGGTGCTCGAGAGCACCCGGCGCGGCATCAGCGTGATCCAGCACGACATGGAGCAGGGCCTGGACCTGTTCGGCGAGAATTCCTTCGACACGGTGCTCTGCCTGTCCTCGCTGCAGATGATGCTGCACGTGGAAGCGCGCCTGCGCGACATCGTGCGCGTCGGCACCGAGGCGATCGTCTCCTTCCCGAACTTCGCCTACTGGCCGCACCGCATGGCGCTGCTCAAGGGTCGCATGCCGCTGTCGCGCTCGCTGCCTTACCAGTGGTTCGACACCCCGAACGTGCGCTACGCAACGATCGTCGACTTCAAGGAGCTGGCCGAGGAGTGCGGGCTGGAGGTGCTGGACTATGTGGCGCTGGCCGAGGGCAAGCCGGTGAGCTTCCTGCCGAACCTGCGCGGCAGCCTGGCGGTGTTCAGGTTGCGCAAGAAGGCGAAGCCGGCATGATCGTCGGGTGGTGTTGCGCCATCCGTTGCGTTGCGCCATCATGGCGGCCGCGATTGTGCATACCATTCGTGCGTACCCCATCCACGTATTTCTGCGACGATGTTGTTATCAAAAACAGCACGCCCATCGATACCATGAAGAAACTAAAACACCTCGCTCTCAGCCTGACGATGCTTGCCAGCATCGGCACCGCCTACGCCCAGGACCAGGTCGTCCAGGACGGTATCGCCGTCAAGCCGCTGTCGCGGGTGCGCGTGCTCGTTCCGGAAGAACAGATGAACGAAGCCGCGGCCCAGCAGTACCGGGAAATGCTGTCGGAAGCGCAGCAGAAGGGCGCGCTGGTGCCCGCCAGCTCGCCGCAGGTGCAGCGCCTGCGCAGCGTGGCCCAGCGCATCATTCCGCATACGCCGCGCTGGAACCAGGTGGCGAAGAACTGGCAGTGGGAAGTCAACCTGTTCGACTCCCAGCAGGTGAACGCCTTCTGCATGCCGGGCGGCCGCATCGGCTTCTTCACCGGCATCATCGACCAGCTGAAACTGACCGACGACGAGATGGCCGCCATCATGGGCCACGAGATCGCGCATGCGCTGCGCGAACACGGCCGCGAGCGCACCGCCAAGTCGGGCATCACCTCGATGGTCGCGCGCGGGGCAGGGGCGCTGGGCGCCGCCATCTTCGGCATCGACCCGAACATCACGAATACCGTGACCGGCCTGGTGGGGCAGGGCGTCGTGCTGAAATTCTCGCGCGACGAGGAACGCGAGGCCGACCTGGTCGGCCTCGACATCGCCGCGCGCGCCGGCTACGACCCGCGAGCCGGGGTCGCCCTGTGGCGCAAGATGGGCGCGCTGAACAAGGCGGCGCCGCCGGAGTTCATGTCGACCCACCCGGGCGGCGAGACCCGCATCGGCGACATGGAGCGCCACATGAACGTGCTGCTGCCGCTGTACGCGCGCGCGAAAGGCACGACCGTGAACAAGCTGCCGCCCTACCGCACCAACGTCGCGCTGAAGTAAGAATGGGTCACCAGGCAGAAGCCAACGCCTACGTCCCCCTGCCGGTCCGCAACGGCGTCGCGCCCAGCTACCTGTGGCTGACCGAGACGCTGGCCGGCGGCATGCTGCGCTTCCTGGCCGAGCGGTTTCCCGACGTCTCGCGCGACTCCTGGGCCGCGCGCCTGCAGCGCGGCGAAGTGGTCGATGCCCAGGGCAAACCCCTGCAAGCGGACAGCCATGTCCGCAAGGGCATGCGCATCTGGTATTACCGCGAACTCGACGAGGTGGAAACGCCGATCCCGTTCAAGGAGCGCATCCTGTTCCAGGACGAACACCTGCTGATCGTCGACAAGCCGCATTTTCTGCCGATGATCCCGACCGGGCGCTTCCTGCACGAGACCCTGCTGGTGCGCCTGAAGGCCCAGCTCGAACTGCCGCACCTGGTGCCGATCCACCGCCTGGACCGCGAAACCGCCGGCGTGGTGATCTTCTCGCACAATATCGACACGCGCGGCAAGTACCAGTCGATGTTCCAGAAGCGCGTGGTGAAGAAGGTGTACGAGGCCCTGGCGGGCCCGATCGAAGGGCGGGAGTTCCCCTTCACCTACCGCAGCCGCATGCAGGATGCGGCGCAGTTCTTCGTCAGCGAAGAGGTGCCGGGCGAGCCGAACTCGGAGACGGTGGTGGAGATGATCGAGCGCCGCGGCGACGTGGTGCGCTACCGCCTGCATCCGCACACCGGACGCAAGCACCAGCTGCGCCTGCACCTGGCGTCGCTGGGGGCGCCGATCCTGAACGACGCCTTCTATCCGGTGGCGCTGCCCTGCAAGGGGGACGATTTCAGTGCACCGCTGCAGCTGCTGGCGCGCTCGATCAGCTTCGAGGATCCTTTAAGCGGCGAGCAGCGTGCCTTCCACAGCGAACGGACGCTGGACTGGCCGGCGTAGGCGATCGGTGGGCACGGGGCGCCCACCGATTTCATCACAGCTTATAGTCGATGATCAGCGGCGCGTGATCCGAAAACCGCTCGTCCTTGTACACCGACACCGCATGCGCGGTCGCGGCAATGCCCGGCGTCGCGACGTGGTAATCGATGCGCCAACCGACGTTGTTGGCCCAGGCCTGGCCGCGGTTGCTCCACCAGGTGTAGTCGGCCGCTTCGGGCGCCACGACGCGGTGCACGTCCACCAGGCCGACCTCGTCGAAGATGCGGGTCATCCAGGCGCGTTCTTCCGGCAGGAAGCCCGAGTTCTTCTGGTTGCTTTTCCAGTTCTTCAGATCGATTTCCTTGTGCGCGATGTTCCAGTCGCCGCAGATCACGACCTCGCGTCCTTCCGCCTTCAGTTGCTCGAGGTGCGGCAGGAAGGCTTCCATGAAACGGAACTTGGCCAGCTGGCGCTCCGGGGAGGAGGAACCCGACGGGGCGTACAGCGAGATCACGGTCAGGTTGCCGAAATCGCAGCGGGTGTAGCGGCCTTCGGCGTCGAACTCGGCGCAGCCGAAGCCGATGCGCTTGTTGTCGGGCGCGCTGCGGCTATACACGCCGGTGCCCGAATAGCCCTTCTTTTCGGCGTAGTGGAAGTGGCCGTGGTAGCCGTGCGGCCCCAGCAGTTCCTCGGTCATGTCGGCTTCCTGGCACTTGAGTTCCTGCACGCAGATGTAGTCGGCGTCCTGCTTGGCCAGCCAGTTGAAAAAGCCCTTCTTGTGGGCGGAACGGATCCCGTTCAGGTTCGCGGAAATAATTCGTGGCATTGGTAGAAAAGTAAGAGATGGCGGCGCAATGTGACGCGACCGCAACGGCATGCGGGCCGTTAGTGTAGCGCGTTTTCCCGGGTGCGGAAAATGCAGGGAGGCAATCTGTTAAACTCTTGCGCATGCGAAGTAACCTTGCGCTTCATCCCCTCCCGCCAGTTGCGCCGGCGTCCGACATGCCGGTGGCTGCCGCACACGTGGCGGCGCCGTCGATCCGCTTCTACGACACCGACGCCATCCTGCTCGATGAAGCGGCCGACTTCATCGATGCCGCGCTGCGCGCCGGCGGCACCGGCGTCGTGATCGCCACGCCGCCGCACGTGGCGCAACTGCGCCGCCGCCTGGCCGGCTTCGGCAGCTCGACCGGCCGTGCCTGCTGGTTTCCGGGCCGCCTGGTCGTCCTCGACGCCGAGGGAACCCTTGCCGCCTTCATGGTCGATGGCCAGCCCGATCCGCAGCGCTTCCGCGAC